>NZ_JAMYLA010000011.1:0-148116 GCF_040317725.1 Mesorhizobium sp. M1396
TCACCACCCGGGGGTCCCCTCGCCCACCCCCCCCCCCTGGGGGGGGGCGCCCCCCCCCCCGGCGTGGGGGGGGGGGGCTGCTCGTAGGCGCCCCCCACCCCGTCGAACGATCTCCGCTTCGCTCCGACCGCTCGCCGACCCTCCCCACAAGGGGGAGGGTGAAGGAGATCCTGATGCAAAATCGCATGTCGCGCCGCTTGCGCAAGCCGCGTCGAACGGGTTCTGTTTGCGCCTTCAGAATCGGTGAGAGCGTAATGACTGTCAGCACCATCAAGGCCAGAAATATTTCGGTTTCGCTCGATCTCACGGTCGGCCACATCGCCGACATGGTCGTCGAAAGTGGCGGGCGCCAGCTGAAGCCGCTGCACCGCGCGCCCTGGGTCGACGCGGGCGAGACGCTGCCGGATGATTTGCCGGAAGGCACGGTCCGGCTGTCCGGCGATTTTCTCTGCGCGCCGTTTTCACGCAGCGATGTCGAGGAGGCGCCGCTGCATGGCTGGCCGGCCAACAGCGCCTGGGATGTCGTCGAGAGCGCGGCGACAGAAGATGGCTGGCGCGCGGTCTACCGCCTGCGGCACAAGGTGATGGGCGCGAGCGTCGACAAGATCCTGACGCTGCGCGACGACCATCCCTTCCTCTATCAGGAGCATGTGTTCTCTGGCGGCCATGGCGCGATCTCGGTCGCGCATCACCCGATGACGGCGATGAAGGGCGGCGGCAGGCTGGCTTTTTCGCCAAAGCGGTTCGCCGCGACGCTGGACGATCCGCTGGAGCCCGATCCCGCCCGCGGCCGCTTCATACTGGCCTATCCGGCGCGCTCCACCGATCTCAGCCATTTCCCCGCCGCCGGCGGCGGCACGCTCGACCTGACGGAATACCGTATGGGCGACCGCCGCGAGGATTTCCTCACGCTGGTCGAGGCCGATCATGGCGGGCCGGGCTGGACCGCCCTGGCCCGGCAGGCCGAAGAGGACCTGGTGCTGGTGCTGAAGAACCCGGCCGAGCTGCCGGTCACCATGCTGTGGCTCAGCAATGGCGGCCGCGACTACGCGCCCTGGAGCGGCCGTCACCGCGGCGTGCTCGGTATCGAGGATGGCCGCACGGCGATAGGCCATGCCGCCTCGATCGGCGACAACTGGCTGAAGCGCGAAGGGGTCGCGACCGCCTTTGCGCTGGGCGAAGGCCGCAGCGTTTCCTTTCGCCATATCATCGGCGCCGTGCCGCTGTCCGGCGGCGAGCCGCCGCAGCAGGTCACGACTGCGGATGGCCGCATGCGGCTGGCAGCCGGCGGCGGCTCGACGCGAGAGATCCCCTTTGACAGCGATTTCCTGCGTATTGGGCGAACGGCGGCAGCTTGATCGGATGGCTTCCCTGTTTGTTCTCAAGGAACGTTGGCGCCGCCCCTCACCTGCCTGCCGGCATCCTCTCCCCGTATAATGACCTATCGGATTCACACATCTTTCTGCGGCGGCTAAAGAAACGCGAAATCAAAGACTTAAGTGAGGGCGATGTCGTCATGATCCCTTGGCGGCGCTAGGATGCAGGCGTTGAAAATGCTGGCATTTTTGACCTACCGTCCATGAGCGGAAAGAGATGTGTGAATGCCATAGGTATGATGTGTGAATGCCATAGGTATAATGACGGGGAGAGGGGCGCTCTCATCGATGGTTTCGCCAACCACCAGCGTTGCAAAAATGGATGCCGGCGTTGCGGCCAGCCCCCTTCTCCCCGTCACTATACGGGGAGAAGTGCCCGGCAGGGCGATGAGGGGCAGCACTCACTTTGACAATTTCGCTTGCATAAATCCCGGTTTGAAATTTCCACCGACTGGCGACAAGATGCAGCGGAATTATCGTGACCGTGATCAAGGCCAGAGAGAGGCTCCAATGTCCGAAATCGCCCATCTCGCCGCCACCATCTTCAAGCGCGCCGGCAAGGCAAGCCGCTTCATCGTCGCCATTGCCGGGCCGCCTGGCGCCGGCAAGTCGACGCTGTCGGCGCGGCTGCATGATCTGCTGCCCGAGGGTGCGGCGGAAGTCGTGCCGATGGACGGCTTCCACTATGACGACGCCGTGCTCGAGCAGCGCGGCTTGCGCGCACGCAAGGGCGCGCCGGAAACCTTTGACTTTGCCGGCTTCGAGGCCCTGCTGAAACGCATCCGGGCCGGCGAACCCGACATCGCCATCCCGGTCTTCGACCGCGGCATGGAACTGTCGCGCGCCGCCGCCGCGATCATCCCCACCGAGACCAAGTTCATCCTGGTCGAGGGCAATTACCTGCTGCTCGACGAGGAGCCGTGGTCGCGGCTGGCGCCGCTGTTCGATTTCTCGATCTTCGTCGACTTGCCGCGCGACGAGCTCGAGCGCCGCCTGCTGGAGCGCTGGCACGAGCACGGCCGCTCCGATGAGGATGCGCGCGCCTGGATTGCTTCCAACGACATGCCCAATATCGACCGGGTTATTGCCCGCCGCCGGGCCGCCGATCTGGTGATCGGCCTTTCCGCTTGAGTCTACGAATCGCGCAAGGGGAACCTTAAGACATTCAGGCCGTTATCGCCGATAAGGCAATTCTGCCAAAGAGGGAGTCCGTCCGATGGCACAGAAGGCAAGAAAGCCCGCGCCCTCCAAGGGCAAGGCAACCCAATCCAAGGCAGGCGCCGGCCCGGCAGTCGCGGCGCGTTCGAAGGATACCAAGCCGGCCTTCGGCAAGGCGGCACCGAAGAAAGTGGTCCCGGCCGCCGCGAAAGCCGCGCCGAAAGCCGCAAAGCCCAAAAAGCCGGCAAACGCCGATGGGTCTATTTCGGGCAGCGCCATGCGCACGGTCAAGGCCGCGGCCAATGTGGCTGTGGGCGCCGTCGCCATCGCCGCCAGGGGCACTGCATCGCTTGCGGCATCCATGGTGGGCAAGGGCGGCTCGAAGGCGAAGGCAAAGTAGCGCTCTCGAAGCTCGCCGGTTTGCGTCAGGCTCTGGCCGGGATGGTCAGGCCCTTCTGTACCGCTGGTCGCGCAAGACCGCGTTCCAGCCATGCCGCCACATTGGCGAAATCATCGAAGCCGACGAGGTCGCGCGCTTCGTAGAAGCCGATCAGGTTGCGCACCCAGCCGAGCAGCGAAATATCGGCGATGGTGTAGTCATTGCTCATGATCCATCTGCGGCCCTTCAGCCTGCCATCGAGCACGCCGAGCAGCCGCCGCGATTCATCGCGATAGCGCTCCAGCGGGCGCTTGTCGGCGATCTCGCGGCCGGCGAATTTGTGGAAGAAGCCGACCTGGCCGAACATCGGCCCGACCGAGGCCATCTGGAAGAACACCCACTGAATGGTCTCGTAGCGGCGTGCCGCGTCCACGGGCATGAGCAGGCCGGTCTTTTCGGCGAGGTAGAGCAGGATGGCGCCGGATTCGAACAGGCCGATCGGCTTGCCGTCCGGACCGTTCGGATCGATGATCGCCGGGATCTTGCCATTGGGATTGAGCGACAGGAATTCCGGCGTCGAGCTTTCATTCTTGCTGATATTGACCAGATGCGGCTCGTAGGGCAGGCCGAGTTCTTCCAGGGCGATCGATATCTTCACGCCGTTCGGCGTTGTCGCCGAATAGAGCTGGATCCGGTCCGGGTGTTTGGCTGGCCAGCGCGTTGCGATCGGAAAGGCGGACAGGTCGGCCATGGGAAACTCCTGAATGGGGATTCGCGCCGAGCGGCACGGTTTGGCGGGGGCGGCCAAGAATTAGACGCGCCACACGGCACGATCAATATGGCGGTTAACGTTTCGTCGTGCACGGACGGTCGACTCTGGGACGATCAGGATCGCCCGGGGCAGGTGTAATTGCCGATGCAGGATCAGACGGCCTTGAAGGCCAGCACCGCATTAGTGCCGCCGAACGCGAAGCCGTTGCTGATCGCGGTGCGCACCTTGCGCTCGCGCGCCACATTCGGCGTGACGTCGAGATCGCAATCGGGATCGGCCTCGCGAAAATTGGCCGTCGGCGGCACGATGCCTTCGCGGATCGCCATCACGCAGGCGATCATCTCGAGCGCGCCCGATGCGCCGAGGCAATGGGCATGCATCGACTTGGTCGACGACATCGAAAGCTTGTAGGCATGGTCGCCGAAGACGCGCTTGATCGCCGCCGTCTCGATCTGGTCGTTGGCCTTGGTGCCGGTGCCGTGGGCATTGAGATAGTCGACATCCTCGGGATTGAACCCGGCGTCGGCCAGGCAGGCGCGCATGGCGGCCGTCGGTCCTTCGATGGTCGGCGCGACAATGTCGGACGCGTCGGCGGAAAGGCCGGCGCCGGCAATTTCGGCAAGGATGGTGGCGCCGCGTGCCATGGCGTGCTCGTAGCTCTCCAGCACCGCCATGCCGGCACCTTCGCCAAGCGACAGGCCCTGGCGATCGGCCGAAAATGGCCGGCAGGTGTCCGGTGCCAGCACCCGCAGCGCTTCCCAGCCCTTCAGGATACCCCAGACCAGCGGCGCATCGGTGCCGCCGGCAACCATCACGTCGGCGCGGCCGAGCCTGATCTGGTCGACGGCCGATGTGATGGCGTGATTGGACGACGAGCAGGCCGAGGTGACGCCGAAGACCGGCCCGCGCAGGCCGAGATTCATGCTGACGTGGCCGGAGGCCGCGCTTGGCATCACCTTTGGCACGGTGAAGATGCCGGCGCGGTTCTTGCCCTCGATCAGGATGGCGCGATAGTTCTCCTCGATCGCTTCCCAGCCGCAGACGCCGACACCGACGACGGTGCCCATCCGATAGGTGGTTGCCTCATTCGAAACCAGGCCGGCCTGCTGCATGGCTTCCCTGGCCGCGATCGTCGCCAGCAGGCTGAAGCGGTCCATCGATACGGTCTGCTTGCGGTCGATGCCGTGATCTGGAAGAGCCTTGATTTCGCAGCCGACCTTGACCTTCAAATCATGCAGCTGCGGACTTGTGATCTGGCCTATGGCCGAGCGGCCGGCGCGCATCTCGTTCCAGATCGCGGGCGCGCTGGTGCCGAGCCCGCAAATGCCGCCCATGCCGGTGATGACGACGCGCTGCCGCATTCAGTTCAGGCTTTTTTCGCGATCAGCGCGCGGACAGCTTCGACCATATCGCCGACATTCTTCAGATTGCTCCAGGCGTCGACCGTGTTCATCTCGATCTCGATGCCATACTCTTCCTCAAGATCGAAGATGATCTCGGTCAGCTCAAGCGAATGGATACCAAGCGAGGTCAATTCGGTGGTGGTGGTGATTTCCTCGCCGCCCGGCTCGGCATGAGCCTTGATCTTCGCGATGATATCCGTTGCCAGCTGGTCGGCCATTCGGTTTCTTCCCCACTATGTCGCGTTTCCCGACGCCAACTGCGCAGCGCCCCTTTTCTCCTGGTATCAAGCCGCCGTCGTCGTTTTATACCCCCGCCAAGCGCGGCGTGGCCGTACCAAGGTGGTTCCCTCTATAGAAACCGAAACGTTGTCAAGCAACAAGCTATATCGAACTCCATATCGACAAAGCCGGCGGAGTGCTTAACGTGTAGGCATGGATACGGCTGAACATGGCGGGATTTCGACGCAGCGCGTTGCGGGCGTGGCGCGGCTTTCCTGCGCCGTAGGCGAGGGTCGCACGCGCCTGCGGCGCCTTTATCAGGACGGTGCCGCCAAGATAAGGATGCCGGCAGTCTCGGCCGATCCGCTCGAAGCGGTGCTGATCAACACCGCCGGCGGAATGACCGGCGGCGACCGTATCGCCTGGGACGTGGATGTCGGCGCGGCCGGATCGGCATCGATCACGACCCAGGCCTGCGAGAAGATCTATCGGGCGGCATCCGACCGTGCCGAAGTGCGGGTCAATTTGTCGGTCGGTGAAAACGGCCGCATCGCCTGGCTGCCGCAGGAGACCATCGTCTTCGACCGAGCGGCGTTTGCCCGCACGCTCGACGTCGAGCTTGCCGCCGGCGCCGAGGCGCTGGTGCTGGAAGCCGCCGTCTTCGGCCGCCTGGCGATGGGCGAACGCGCCGCGCAGGGCCATTTCCACGACCGCTGGCGCGTCCGCCAGGAGGGCTCCCTCATTCACGCGGAGGATTTCCGCATCGGACCCGATATCGCCGCAACGCTCGATCGCCCGGCGGTTATCGGTGGCGCGATCGCGATGGCGACGCTGCTTTTGGTGTCGCCACGGGCCGAAGCGCTGCTCGAACCAGTTCTGGAGATCGTCGGCGACCACGGCAGCGCCAGCGTCTGGAACGTCAAGAAATCTGGCAAGCTTCTTGCGAGGCTCTACGCCGGGGATGGCTACCGGCTGCGCCAGCGGCTGGTTCCACTCGTCGAATTGCTCAACGGAAGGGCGGGGTTGCCCAAATTATGGTCACTGTAGGCCTGTCGCTACCAGCCTGGGAAAACGCATGAACCTGACGCCGAGGGAAAAGGACAAGCTGCTGATCGCCATGGCGGCGATCGTGGCGCGCAAGCGGCTCGAACGCGGCGTCAAGCTCAACCATCCGGAGGCGATCGCGCTGATCACCGACTTCGTCGTCGAGGGTGCCCGCGACGGCCGCCCGGTCGCCGACCTGATGGAAGCCGGCGCCCATGTCGTTACCCGCGCGCAAGTCATGGAAGGCATCGCCGAGATGATCCACGACGTGCAGGTCGAGGCGACATTTCCCGACGGCACCAAGCTGGTGACCGTGCACGAACCGATACGGTGAGGACGAGAAGATGCTTGAGCTGCGCCCCAATTGCGAATGCTGCGACAAGGACTTGCCGCCCGAGGCAGCGGATGCGTTGATCTGCACCTTCGAGTGCACCTTTTGCGCCGACTGCGTGGAGCATGTGCTGGGCGGCATCTGCCCCAATTGCGGCGGCAATTTTTCGGCACGGCCGATCCGCCCTGCGGCGATGCTGAAGAAATACCCCGCCTCGGCCAAACGCGTTCTCAAGGCCGAAGGCTGCGGCCCTCGCAAGGCCGCGTGAACACCGCGACCCCTTAACCAGAAGGCATTTCGATGATCTCCGCTCCGATGAAACGCGCTTCGCTTTCCGCAATTCTACTTCTGGCGGCTTCCATGCCGGCCTATGCCCATGTCGGCATCGGCACCACCTCTTCCTTCGCGGCCGGCTTCATGCACCCGCTCTCCGGTCTCGATCACATGACGGTGATGATCGCGGTCGGACTGTGGGCGGCGCTCAAAGGCGGCAAGGCGGTTCTTGCCTGGCCGGCGGCCTTTGTCGGCGTCATGCTGGCCGGCGGCGCGCTCGGCATGCTGCATATGCCCCTGCCCTTCGTCGAACCGGGCATTCTGGCATCGGTCGTGGTGCTCGGGCTGCTGGTGGCCCTGGCGGTCGATCTGCCGGTCTCGGCCGGCGTTGCCATCATCGGCCTGTTCGCGCTGTTCCACGGCCACGCGCATGGCACCGAAGTGCCGGAGAATGCGAGCGGGCTCGAATACATGGCCGGCTTTGCCGTCGCTACCGCGCTGCTGCACGCCACCGGCATCGCCGCCGGGCTCGGTTTCGGCATCCGGTTCCGTCGCCTGGCCCGCGCCGCCGGTGCCGCATGCGCTGCGATCGGTGTCGGCCTCGTCTTCGGTGTGGTGTGAAGATGATCCCGGGCGAAATCATCACGGCGGGCGGCGACATCGAGCTGAACAAGGGCCTGCCGACCGTCACCTTGAAAGTGGCCAATAGCGGCGACCGGCCGATCCAGGTCGGCAGCCACTATCATTTCTTCGAGACCAATGAGGGTCTGAAGTTCGACCGCGAGCGTGCCAGAGGAATGCGCCTCGACATCGCCGCGGGCACGGCCATGCGCTTCGAGCCGGGACAGGAGCGCGACGTCACGCTGGTGCCGCTTGGCGGCAAGCGCGAGGTCTACGGATTTCAGCAGAAGGTGATGGGCAAGTTGTGAGATCTTCCAGCGCGCTCGGCTCAGTTCGACGGCTTGGCCGCGGCGTAGATGACGACCTTTCCGGGATCGTCGAATTCGACGGCGAGGACATCCTGCACAAGCACGCGCCGCGACTCGATGGCGTTGAACAAGAGCGCGTTGGCCTCGATCTCCTTGCGCAGTTCCGCAATATCGTCCTGATGCTGCTTGATCTTGCTTTCGATTACCGCCGGCGGGCCGCCTTCGGTGCGCGCGGCGTCGGTCAGGAACACGATATCGACCTTGTCGAGCTTGGATGTCTTGCGCACCGTGCCGATGTTTTCACGCGTCCGGTCGATTGCCGTGTTGACGTTTCCGGCTTCGGCCGTGGTCTTGGCCTCTTCCTGCTTGACCTCCGAGCCGACAATGCGGTTGACGGTCTCCGTGCTTTCAAGACCCTGCGCCTTCAGGCCGGCAACGGGACCGGCCGCCGCCAGGAACGCCATTGCGGCGACGGCCTGCGACCGTCTTTGGGCCGAAAAAGGAGTGATCGCCATCGCTCGCTCCTGAGGGAATTCGTTTCGGGGCGCGGTTTAGCGCGAATACAACAAAACGAATCCCGCCCCGCGAAGGTTCCCGTCCCGATGCGGCAGGCGGACCGGATACCGGCCCGCCCAACCCGTCTGTCAGCTGGCTTTTTTGGTGATCAGGGTCAGCGCGCCATTGGGTTCCATGCTGGCCGCGATGACCTGCGCCGAGCTGAGTCCCTTGGCCTCAAGCGCGGACTTCACCTTGGGCGTGGCGTCGATCGAGCTGCGCAGTTTCTTCAAGCCGTCGTCGCCACGCTGGGCGATCACCTGGTTGACCTGCGTCTGGGTGTCCTTTGGCAGTTCCGTGATGTCGACGATGTTGACGCTCTGGATCGTCGGTACGGCCGGCTGCGCCTGGGGGGTGGCCGGAGCGGGCGTGGTCGGCGCCGGAGCGGGCTGCTGCGCGGGTTGCTGCTGGGCACTGGCGGCGCCCGCCAGCATCAGGGTGGCGACAGCGGCAAGAACTATGGTTTTGCGCATGGATTTTCCTTTCCATCGATTGGCAAACGGTCGTTTTGGGGTGACCCCCTAACCTCAAACGCCAAATGGGATCAGAAGGTGTCGCCCAGTGGGTCATTGCGTGACCATTGGATGGCAGCAATGTGCCGGAATTCAATCAAGCTGCATTTCGGCAAACCGCGTTTCGGCAAACCGCATTTTGGGAGCAATCGCTGATGGCCAGAATTACCCGCGCCGCCTATGCGCAAATGTACGGCCCGACGGTCGGCGACAAGGTGCGGCTTGCCGACACCGAACTGTTCATCGAGGTCGAGAAGGATCTCACCATCCATGGCGAAGAGGTGAAATTCGGCGGCGGCAAGGTGATCCGCGACGGCATGGGCCAGAGCCAGGTTTCGCGGGCGCAAGGCGCGGTCGACACCGTCATCACCAACGCACTGGTGCTCGATGCCGGCGCCGGCATCTTCAAGGCCGATATCGGTCTCAGGGACGGGCGGATCGCGGCAATAGGCAAGGCGGGCAATCCAGACACGCAAGATGGCGTCACCATCATCATCGGCCCCGGCACCGAGATCATCGCCGGCGAAGGCAAGATCCTGACCGCCGGCGGCTTCGACGCGCATATCCACTTCATCTGCCCGCAGCAGATCGAGGAAGCGCTGATGAGCGGCATCACCACCATGCTCGGCGGCGGCACCGGCCCGGCGCATGGCACGCTCGCCACCACCTGCACGCCGGGCCCATGGCACATGGCCCGCATGATCCAGTCCTTCGATGCCTTCCCGATGAACATCGGCCTGTCGGGCAAGGGCAATGCGTCCTTGCCCGCAGCGCTCGAGGAAATGGTGCTGGGCGGCGCGTGCTCGCTGAAGCTGCACGAGGACTGGGGCACGACGCCGGCGGCCATCGACTGCTGCCTTTCGGTCGCCGACGAGTACGACGTGCAGGTGATGATCCACACCGACACGCTGAACGAATCCGGCTTTGTCGAAAATACGGTGGCGGCGATCAAGGGCCGCACCATCCACGCCTTCCACACCGAGGGTGCCGGCGGCGGCCACGCGCCCGACATCATCAAGGTCTGCGGCTTGCCCAACGTGATCCCGTCCTCGACCAATCCAACGCGGCCCTACACCGTCAACACGCTGGCCGAGCATCTCGACATGCTGATGGTTTGCCATCATCTGTCGCCGGCGATCCCCGAAGACATCGCCTTTGCCGAAAGCCGCATCCGCAAGGAGACCATCGCGGCGGAAGACATTTTGCACGACATCGGCGCCTTCTCGATCATCTCGTCGGACTCGCAGGCCATGGGCCGTGTCGGCGAAGTGGCGATCCGCACCTGGCAGACCGCCGACAAGATGAAGCGCCAGCGCGGCTCGCTGCCGCAGGAGACCGGCAACAACGACAATTTCCGCGTCCGCCGCTACATCGCCAAATACACGATCAATCCGGCCATCGCGCATGGGCTGTCGAAGGATATCGGCTCGATCGCGGTCGGCAAACGCGCCGATCTGGTGCTGTGGAACCCGGCCTTCTTCGGCGTCAAACCGGATATGGTACTGATCGGCGGCATGATTGCCGCCGCCCCGATGGGCGACCCAAACGCCTCGATCCCGACGCCGCAGCCGATGCACTACCGGCCGATGTTCGGCGCCTATGGCAAGGCCAGGACCAACTCGTCGGTGACCTTCGTCTCGAAGGCAGCGCTGGAATCGGGCCTGCATGGCAGGCTGGGCGTCGACAAGCAGTTCGTCGCCGTCGAAAACACCCGCGGCGGCATCGGCAAGCATTCGATGGTGCTCAACGACGCAACGCCGCATATCGAGGTCGATCCGGAAACCTACGAGGTCCGTGCCGACGGCGAGCTTTTGACCTGCGAGCCGGCAACGGTGCTGCCGATGGCGCAGAGGTATTTTCTGTTTTGACCTTGCACCCTAAAGCGCATCGCACGAAGCCGTTTGAACGCGACGCGGTTTAGGGCAATATACACCCCATGAACAGGATCGATCGCCTCAGGGCCCTTACGCCCTACGAAACGGACTTTGCGCAGTGGAGCGCCGAACAGGCAGCGCTGTTGCGCGAGGGGCGTCTTGCCGAGCTTGATCGGGAGAACGTGGCCGAGGAGATCGAGAGCTTGGGGAGGAGCGATAGGCGAGAGATCCGCAGCCGGATGGAAGTGCTGATCGCACATCTCCTGAAATGGGAGTTCCAGCCGGGCCACAGATGCCATAGCTGGCAGGCGTCAATCTCCGAACAGCGCGTTTGGATCGGAAATATCATCAAGGACAGCCCGAGCCTCCGCCGCTATCCCGCGCAGATTTTCGACGAGGCGTACAAAGACGCTTTGCCTGTCGCTGTAAGGGAGACAGGTCTAAGGAAATCACACTTTCCAAATGAACCTCCCTTTACATCCAAGCAGGCGCTCGATGGACGATTTTGGCCTGGTGGCCCGCTTTCAATGGATGTTTTTCTGCGAGACTAGCCCAGAACGCCAAGCGCGCCATCACCACTTAGCTCGTTGAGGCCCATGGCCACCGAAATCGCTTCCGCCCACGACATCTTTCCGCACATCCGCATCGTCATGGGCATGGTGATCGGGCTGGGCGTCGCCCGCCTGCTGTCGGGGGTGGCGCGCATCGTCCAGCATCCAGGCCAGTACCGGCTCTATCCCGTGCATCTGGCCTGGGTCGCCTCGGTGCTTTTGATGCTGGTGCACTTCTGGTGGTGGGAGTTCGGTCTCTACGCCATCGAGAACTGGACCTTCGGCAAGTACCTGTTCATCATCTTCTATGCGATCACGCTGTTCCTGCTCTGCGCGCTGCTGTTTCCGGATTCGATGCTGGACTACACCAGCTACGAGGATTTCTTCTATTCACGCCGTGCCTGGTTCTTCGGCCTGCTGGCGGCGACCTATCTACTCGACGTGGTCGACACGCTGCTGAAAGGGCCGGAGCATTTCGCCCGCTTCGGCAGCGAATACCTGTTCCGCACGCCGGTCTTCGTCGCGCTCTGCATTGTCGCTATCCTGGTGCGCGATCGCCGCTTCCACATCACCTTTGTCGCGGCGGCGCTTATCTATCAGATATCGTTCATCCTGCGGCTCTTCGACACCATCGTCTGAGCGGGCGCGATGGTCTAGATTGCTCGGGAAAGGCAGGGTTCACCTATGTACAAGGCCGTCGGATCGCGTGGATCCCGGGTCAGCCGCGTTCTCTGGATGCTCGAGGAACTCGGGCAGCCCTATGAATTCGTCGAGGTCAAGCTGCGCTCGCCGGAAGCCTATGCGCTCAACCCGTCGGGCAAGGTGCCGATCCTGATCGATGGCGAGCTGACCGTGACGGACTCGGCGGCGATCTGCGTCTATCTTTCGGACAAACACGGGGATCCATGAAATGAAGCTCAACCTCAACACCGACTTCACCAAATTCCCGCGTGCCGTTTCCGTGCTGTCCGCCGACAACGCCGGAACCATCACGCCGTCCGGGCAGGCCGTGCTCGCCCATGACGAGCGGCATCTGCGCCGTCGAGCCATCGAACTTGCCGACGGCAGCAAGGTGCTGGTCGACCTGCCCGAGCCCGTCGCCCTGAACGATGGCGACCGGCTGGTGCTGGAGGATGGCGGCCATATCGAGATCATCGCGGCGCCGGAAGAGGTCTATGACATCCGGGCTCGTGACACCGTGCACCTGGCCGAACTCGCCTGGCATATCGGCAACCGTCATCTCGCGGCCAGCATCGAGGCCGGGCGCATCCTCATCCTGCGCGACCATGTCATCAAGGCGATGCTGGAAGGGCTCGGCGCCACGGTGACCGATGTTTCCGAGCCGTTCGAGCCGGTGCGCGGCGCCTATTCCGGCCATGGTGGGCAAAGCCACGACCACGGCCATGCGCATGCCCATAGCCATGCCGAGACGCATTCTCACGCGCACAGCGAATCGCATTCCCATTCGCATTCTCACGCCGGCCACCACCACGACCATGACTGACCAGCCTTCGAACATTGCGCTCTTGCGGCTGATGGCGTGGTTTTCGCCGGCCTTTCCGGTCGGCGGCTTCTCCTACAGCCACGGCCTCGAGCGCGCGGTGCATGGCGGACTGGTTGCCGATGCCGACAGCCTCGCCTGCTGGCTGGGAACGCTGGTCGAGATGGGCTCCGGCTGGAACGACGCGGTGCTGTTCGCCGAGAGCTGGCGCCGGGCACGCGGCACCGGTGATCTCGATGAAGTAGCCGCGCTCGCCGAGGCGCTGGCCGGCTCGCGCGAACGCCACACCGAGACCATGCTGCAGGGTGCCGCCTTCCTGAAAGCGGCGGCGGCCTGGCCAAATCCGGTGCTGCAGCGCTTGCCGGCTGAATGCGCCTATTGCGTCGCCGTCGGCGCCATTGCCGGCGGCAATTCAATTGCACTTCGGGATGCGCTGTCCGCCTTCCTGCAGACCTTCTTCTCCAACCTCGTCCAGGCCGCGATCCGGCTCGGCGTCGTAGGCCAAAACAGGGCAACCACCCTGCTTGCCGGCTTCGAGCCGCTGGCCGTTGCGACCGCGGCCCGCGCCGCGCGCTCGACGCTGGATGATCTCGGCGGCTGCGCCTTCGTCTCCGACGTCATGGCGATGAAGCACGAAACCCAGTATTCGCGATTGTTCCGCTCATGATCATCCTCGCCTTCGCGCTTTCGACCGTTCTGCTGCTGATCACCGCGCTGCACGTCTATTGGGGCCTTGGCGGCATCTGGCCGGGCAAGGATGCGGCCTCCTGCGCCCGTGCCGTCGTCGGCTTTCGCGGCGTCGACGAGATGCCGACGCCGTTCGCCAGTTTCGCCGTTGCCGCGTGCCTGTGCCTGGCGACGCTGTGGCCGCTGGCGCTTGAAGGCGTCTTTGCCTCGCCCTTTCCCAAGGAAGGCCTCGCCGCCACGTCGCTGCTCATCGGGCTGGTGTTCCTGGGGCGCGGCATTGCCGGCTTTATGCCATGGTGGCGGCGCCTGACACCGGAACAGCCTTTCGCGCGGCTCGATGTCCGTTATTATTCGCCGCTGTGCCTGCTGATCGGGCTCGGCTTTGCCATCCTTGCCATCACGGAGTTTCCCGCATGACACAGACAAATGGCCCGCTGCGCGTCGGCATTGGCGGCCCGGTCGGTTCGGGCAAGACGACGCTGACCGAAAAGCTGTGCAAGGCGCTGCGCGACGAATTCTCGATCGCCGTCGTCACCAACGACATCTACACCAAGGAAGACGCCATGATGCTGGCGCGGCTGCAGGCGCTGCCCGAGGATCGCATCATGGGCGTCGAGACCGGCGGCTGCCCGCATACCGCGATCCGCGAGGATGCCTCGATCAATCTGCAGGCGATCGCCGAGATGAACAGGAAATTCCCGGATCTCGACATCGTCTTCATCGAATCCGGCGGCGACAATCTTGCCGCCACCTTCTCGCCTGACCTCGCCGACCTGACGCTCTATGTCATCTCGGTCTGCCAGGGCGAAGAAATCCCGCGCAAGGGCGGGCCGGCGATCACCCGCTCCGATTTCCTGGTGATCAACAAGAGCGATCTGGCGCCTTACGTGAACGTCAACCTCGATGTCATGGAGAGCGACGCCGGCCGCATGCGCGGCAAACGGCCGTTCGGCTTCACCGACCTGTCGCGCGGCAAGGGTCTGCAGGCGGTGATCGATTTCATCGTCGAGCATGGCGGGCTGCGGGCCGGCGTCGCGGCCAGCACGGCAGCGTGAGATAGCCGTCCCTGCACCAACCAAAACCGGTTGCGGGCATGGGCTGGTCACGGCATTCTTGCCAAAACCGGAGGATTTTTCGATGAGCATCGCCCGACTGCAGAAGGAACCGCTGACCAATCTGCCCTTCCATGAGGAGCGCGTCGATCTCGCCTGCGCCTTTCGCTGGACGGCGCGGCTCAACATGCACGAGGCGGTGGCCAATCATTTCTCGCTGGCCGTCAATGATGACGGCACGCAGTTCCTGATGAACCCCAACCAGGTGCATTTCTCGCGCATCAAGGCGAGCGATCTGCTGATGATCGACGCCAACGATCCAGAAACGCTCTCCGGTCCCAATGCGCCGGACCCGACGGCGTGGGGCCTGCATGGCGCCATCCATCGCAATGTGCGCCACGCGCGCTGCGTCATGCATGTGCATTCCATCCACGCCACGGTGCTGGCGTCGCTCGCCGATTCTCGCCTGCAGCCGATCGACCAGAATTCGGCGATGTTCTTCAATCGCCATGTCGTCGACGCGCATTATGGCGGGCTGGCCTTCGAGGAGGAGGGCGAGCGCTGTTCGCAGCTTCTCGTCGATCCCAAGGTCAAGGTGATGGTGATGGGCAATCACGGCGTGCTGGTTATCGGCGATACGGTCGCCGATGCCTTCAACCGCATGTTCTATTTCGAACGTGCCGCCGAGACCTACATCAAGGCGCTGTGGACCGGCCGTCCGCTGCGCACGCTATCCGATGCGATCGCCGAGAAGGCGGCAAGCGAGATGGACGACTATCCCGGCCAGGCCGAACGCCATCTCAGCGAGTTGAAAGCGATCCTCGACGAGCAGGAACCGGCCTACCGGAATTGAGGGCTGGTTCTGGGCTGGATCTAGCGCCCGTTTCGCCTGCGGGCGCGCTCAGAGTCCCAACTGGGCGCGCAATTCCTCGGCGCTGTTGATGACCACGGCGCCGGGCGGGCCTTCCATCGGCTTCTCCGGCCAGAAGATCGTCTTCATGCCCGCCGCCAGCCCCGCCATGGCGCCCGGCCAGCTGTCGTCGATAGCGACGGCGTGCGCGGGGTCGACATCGGCCAGATACGCGGCGCGCAGGAAGGGTTCGGCATGCGGCTTGCCTTCGCGCACATCGTTGCGGCTGACCGTCTTCATGCCGGGGTACATAAGGCCGACCATGCTCAGATTGGCGTCGACGATCATCCGGTCCGAATTCGACACCACGGCCTGCGCCACGCCCCTTTCGCGCAATTCGGTGAAGATCTCAATCGCGCCGGGGCGCGGCTTCAAGCCTTCGACCAGCGGCAGATAGTGGTCGTATTTGCGCACGATCCAATCGTCGAAGGGCAGGTCCAGGCCGAACTCGTCGCGCATCATCTCGTAGACCGGCCAGGCCGCGACGCCGAGCACGCGCTCATGCAGATTATCAGGCGGCACGAGGCCGACATTGCGCATCGCGGCCACAAGGGCTGCTTCGTGCAGCGGCTCGCTGTCGACCAGCGTGCCGTCCATATCCCAGAAAACCGCTTTCGGTGTCATGCAGCGCTCCTTTTTGCGATCCATTAAAGCGTTTGCGCAGGGAGATAAACCTTCGGGACCGAAGAACGTGCCGCCCGTCGGGACGGCAAATGCGCTTCTTTGCCTGATGCAGGCATTGCCGGAAGCGGAAATTCTGCCTGTTTGCGCCGACAGTTGGCAAGCAAATGCCCTAGAGATTGACAATTGCGCAGCAGGCCGTTCCCTGCGAAAGTAGGCGTGGACCGCTCTGAAACCGGCGGTCGTGGGAGGCAGGACGTGAATACCCGGCAGGATAGTGGCAGCAACAGGCTGGACGACGCGGCGCGCGCCGGCTGGCTCTATTATGTTGCCGGCAACACGCAGGACCAGATCGCCGCCACGCTCGGCATTTCGCGGCAGACGGCGCAGCGGCTGGTATCGCTGGCCGTGTCGGGGGGATTGATCAAGGTACGCGTCGACCATCCGATCGCCAACTGCCTCGATCTCGCGTCACGGCTGAGATCCCGCTTCGCGCTCGATCTTGTCGAAGTGGTGCCGAGCGATCCCAATTCATCCTCCACCACGATCGGCATCGCCGAGGCGGCTGCCGCCGAGATCGAGCGGCGGCTGCGGTCTCCGACGCCGATCGTCATGGCGATCGGCACCGGCCGCACGCTGAAGGCGGCGATCGAGCAGTTGCCGCCGATGGAATGCCCGCAGCACAAGGTGGTGTCGCTGACGGGCAACATCTCGCCTGACGGCTCGGCCGCTTTCTACAACGTCATCTTCACCATGGCCGACAGGGTGAAGGCGCGATCCTTCCCGATGCCGCTGCCGGTCATCGCCTCTTCGCCGGAGGAGCGCGAGATGCTGCTCAACCAGCCGATGATCCAGCCGACGCTGGCGCTGGCGGCCGAAGCCGACGTCACCTTCATCGGCATTGGCGACCTCGGTCCCAAGGCGCCGCTCTACGTGGACGGCTTCATCTCGGAAAGCGAGTTGAAGGCGCTGCAGAAGGCCGGCGGTATCGCCGAGATCGTCGGCTGGGTGTTCGATCGCGAAGGCCGCATGATCGAGGGCATCACCAACGACCGTGTGTCATCGGCTTCACTGCCGTCGCGCGAAAAATCGCTGGTCATCGCATTGGCCATGGGCGAACGAAAGCTGCCGGGCATCCTGGCGGCCGCCAACCGACGGCTGATCAACGGCCTCATCACCGATGAACGGACCGCTGCCGCGCTGCTGGCCAGCATCTGACCGGAGGCAACGTCGCCTGATTTGCAATAAAACAGGCACGCTACCGGTGCCGCCCGAAAGGGTCGTTGCCATCGAGGAAACCGAGGTCGCGCCGCAGATGCGGCGACAGGTCCCTGATGTCGAGATGTGCCTTCTTTTTTAACGCGAACCAGCCAAATCCGTCCGCGAGCCACGAAATCCAGCGGTGATCCGGAGCGGGAGTGCATTTTTGCTGCGCCATGGTCATGATCGTCATCCTTCGCTATCCTGAACCCGAATGACGGGTTGGCGATGAATGTCGGTCTTGCCGCCCGCCTTTGCCAATCGAACGTCGATCATGATCCATAAGGAGGCCTTATGCCGGACCTCGGCTCGCGACAGGTTTCGCAACTCCCGCCGCTGCAGGCGATCAGGGTATTCGACGCGGTGGCGCGCCATCTTTCCTTCACCAAGGCCGCCGGTGAACTCGCCATGACGCAGGCGGCGGTCAGCTATCAGATCAAGGTGCTGGAGGAACGCATCGGCGCGCCGCTGTTCCTGCGCCGGCCGCGCCAGATCGTATTGACCGAGGCCGGGCAGCGCCTGGCGCCCGCCGTCGGCGAGGCCTTCGCCATTCTTGGCCAGGCCTATGCCGCGGTGCGCGGCGGGGCCGACGGATTGCTGTGCGTCACCACCGTGCTGACCTTCGCCTCGAACTGGCTGGCGCACCGGCTGGGGTCGTTCCAGATCGCCCATCCGGCGCTTGCCGTCCGGCTTGAGACGTCGAGCCGCCTGACGGACTTTACCCGCGAGGAAGCCGATATCGCCATCCGCTCGGGCGCCGGCAAATGGCCGGGCCTCGAAGTGCACAAGCTGTTCGATGCCGATTTCACGCCGATGCTGAGCCCCAAGCTCGCGGCAAGCATCGGCGGCGTCAAGGAACCGGCCGATCTCTTGCGGCTGCCGATCCTCGACCCTGGCGACATCTGGTGGGACGAGTGGTTTTCGGCCGCCGGCGTGCACTCGCACGATCTTGCCCGACGACCCGGCAGCAGCATGGGTGCGCAGGCCTATGAGGCCAATGCGGCAATCGCCGGCCATGGCGTGGCGATCCTGACCAGGGCGCTGTTCAAGGCGGAATTGGCGGACGGCCGCCTGATCCAGCCCTTCGACCTGGTCGGCGACGACGGTCATGCCTATTGGCTGGTCTATCCGGAGGCACGCCGCAACGTGCCGAAGATCCGTGCCTTCCGCGACTGGCTGCTGGCCGAGATCGCCTGCTGACAGGCAAGCCTCCAGCAACCGCATTCAACATCGCACGCCGTTCTGTCGGGTCGTCTGACGCCCGGCGGGGCGCGGTTTGTCTTCGCAATTTCCACCTACGCATTATCCGTCAGCCGCGCCGAGTGCTGCGCTGCAGCATCGAATCCGGCTTGACATATTTAACGCCAAGTGAGTAATTGCCCAAAGCCAAGGCAAATGCTCATCTTGGTTCAAGGGAGGAATTTGATGAAACTTCGCACGCTCACCCTGGGCTTGTTGTCGGCCAGCGCGCTCGCGTTCGCCGCGCACGCCGAATCCATCACCATCGCCACCGTCAACAATGGCGATATGGTCCGCATGCAAAAGCTGACCGATGACTTCACCAAGGCGAACCCCGACATCCAGCTCAACTGGGTTACGCTTGAAGAGAACGTGCTGCGCGAGCGCGTCACCACCGACATCGCCACCAAGGGTGGACAATATGACGTGATGACCATCGGCACCTATGAAGTTCCGATCTGGGCCAAGCAGAACTGGCTGTTGCCGCTCGACAAGCTCGGCGACGACTATGACGTCAAGGACA
Source organism: Mesorhizobium sp. M1396 (assembly GCF_040317725.1). Classification (NCBI taxonomy): domain Bacteria; kingdom Pseudomonadati; phylum Pseudomonadota; class Alphaproteobacteria; order Hyphomicrobiales; family Phyllobacteriaceae; genus Mesorhizobium; species Mesorhizobium sp. M1396. The sequence continues at coordinate 19,170 of NZ_JAMYLA010000011.1, forward strand.
TCATCCCGGCCATCGCCGGCGGCCTTTCGGTCGACGGCAAGCTCTACGCCGCGCCCTTCTACGGCGAAAGCTCCTTCGTCATGTACCGCAAGGACCTGATGGACAAGGCTGGGCTGAAGATGCCCGATGCGCCGACCTGGGACTTCATCAAGCAGGCCGCCGACAAGATGACCGACCGCGCCAATGGCGTGAACGGCGTGTGCCTGCGCGGCAAGGCCGGCTGGGGCGAGAACATGGCGTTCCTGACAGCAATGTCGAACTCCTTCGGCGCACGCTGGTTCGACGAGAACTGGAAGCCCCAGTTCGACCAGCCGGAATGGAAGAACACGCTGCAGTTCTATGTCGACCTGATGAAGGCCGACGGCCCCGAGGGCGCGTCCTCCAACGGCTTCAACGAGAACCTGGCGCTGTTCCAGCAGGGCAAATGCGGCATGTGGATCGACGCCACCGTCGCCGCATCTTTCGTCTCCGACCCGAAGGCATCCCAGGTCGCCGACAAGGTCGGCTATGCGCTGGCGCCCGACAATGGTCTGGGCAAGCGCGGCAACTGGCTGTGGGCCTGGTCGCTGGCCATCCCAGCCGGCACGCAGAAAGCTGATGCCGCCCAGAAGTTCGTCTCCTGGGCGACCAGCAAGCACTATGCCGAACTGGTCGCTTCGAAGGAGGGCTGGGCCAACGTTCCTCCGGGCACGCGCTCCTCGCTCTATGCCAATGCCGAGTACCAGAAGGCGGCTCCGTTCGCCAAGATGACGCTCGACTCCATAAACGCGGCCGATCCGACGCATCCCACCGTCAAGCCGGTGCCCTATGTCGGCGTCCAGTTCGTCGCCATCCCGGAGTTCCAGGGCCTTGGCACCACCGTCGGTCAGCTCTTCTCGGCGGCTCTTGCCGGCCAGTCGAGCGTCGACGATGCCCTGAAGCAGGCCCAGGACGCTGCCACCGCGACAATGACCGAAGGCGGATACATCAAGTAAGGCTCCTCCCGGTGCCGGTCGCTTTCTTGACCGGCAACGGCCGCCCGAGTTCCCAGTTCGGGCGGCCGCCTTTAACGCCTTTTGAAAATTCAGCCTGACCAGTGAAGGGTGACCGTCATGGCTACTCAGCAGACCCGTTCGCTTGCCCGTTTCATGATGGCGCCATCCGTGGTGCTGCTGTTCGTCTGGATGATCGTGCCGTTGGTCATCACCATCTGGTTCTCCTTCCAGCAGTACAATCCGCTCAATCCGATCCGCGACGGCTTCGTCGGCTTCTCGAACTACGCGTTGTTCTATTCCAACCCGGCCTTCCTACAATCGATCCTCAACACGCTCACCCTGGTGGTCAGCGTGCTTCTGATCACGGTGATCGGCGGCATCCTGCTGGCGCTTCTGATCGACCAGCCGATGTGGGGCCAGGGGATCGTGCGCATCCTCGTCATCTCGCCGTTCTTCGTCATGCCGCCGGTGGCCGCATTGGTCTGGAAGAACATGATCATGCACCCGCAATACGGAGTGTTCGCCGACATAGCGCGCTTCTTCGGGGCTCAGCCGATCGACTGGTTCGGGCAGCATCCGATGCTGGCCATCATCATCATCGTCGCCTGGCAATGGCTGCCCTTCGCGACGCTCATTCTCTTGACCGCGCTGCAGTCGCTCGACGGTGAGCAGAAGGAAGCCGCCGAAATGGACGGCGCCGGCTTCATCAGCCGCTTCATCTATCTGACGCTGCCGCACATGTCGCGCGCCATCACGGTCGTCATCCTGATCCAGACGATCTTCCTCCTCTCCGTCTATGCCGAGATCCTCGTCACCACCAATGGCGGCCCGGGATACGCCTCCACCAACCTGCCCTTCCTCGTCTACCAGAAGGCGCTGCTGGAGTTCAAAATCGGCCAGGCCTCCGCCGGCGGTGTGATCGCCGTCATTCTCGCCAACATCGTCGCCTTCTTCGCCATGCGTGCGGTCGGCAAGAACCTGGACAAGTAAGGGAGGATACGATGGCACGCTCAGTCACCACCCGGCACAAGACGATCGCGACAGTTGCCGCCTGGATCGTCGCGCTGCTGATCTTCTTCCCGATCCTCTATACGATCATCACCTCGTTCAAGTCGGAGCAGGAAGCCATCCAGGGTTTCAGCATCATCCCATCGGGGACGTTCGAGAGTTATTCCGAGGTTCAGGCGCAGAACGGCTACTTCAAGTTCTTCTTCAACTCGGTGCTGCTCTCGGTCGGCTCGACCATCCTGGCCCTGCTGGTCGCCATACCGGCGGCATGGTCGATGGCCTTCTCGCCGACCAAGCGAACCAAGGACATCCTGATGTGGATGCTGTCCACGAAGATGATGCCCGCGGTTGCCGTGCTGTTTCCGATCTACCTGATCTTCCGCGACACGGGACTGCTCGACAGCCGCATCGGCCTGATGGTCATGCTGATGCTGATCAACCTGCCGATCGTGGTGTGGATGCTCTACACCTACTTCCGCGAAATCCCGGGCGAGATCCTGGAAGCGGCGCGCATGGACGGCGCATCGCTGTGGAACGAGATCATTTATGTACTCACACCGATGGCTGTGCCTGGCATCGCCTCGACCATGCTGCTCAATATCATCCTGGCCTGGAACGAGGCGTTCTGGACGATCCGGCTGACGACCACGGAAGCAGCACCCTTGACCGCCTTCATCAGCTCGTTCTCAAGCCCGCAAGGCCTGTTCTGGGCCAAGCTTTCGGCGGCCTCGACACTGGCCATCGCGCCGATCCTGATCATGGGCTGGTTCAGCCAGAAGCAACTGGTGCGCGGCCTGACCTTTGGCGCCGTGAAGTAAGATCGCCGCAAGCAACAGACGCCGGACAATAACCCCTCGGGGAGGAAACCATGGGAAACATCACGCTCAAGAACGTCTCCAAATCCTTCGGAGCGACGTCCATCATCCCCGGCCTCGACCTGGTGATCGAAAATGGCGAGTTCGTCGTTTTCGTCGGCCCGTCCGGTTGCGGCAAGTCAACGCTGCTGCGACTGATCGCCGGCCTGGAAGACACCAGCGGCGGCTCCATCAACATCGACGGCCGCGACGTCACCGGCGAGGCACCGGCCAAGCGCAAGCTGGCCATGGTGTTCCAATCCTACGCGCTCTATCCGCACATGACGGTGGCCAAGAACATCGGCTTCCCGCTGAAGATGGCCGGCGAAGACAAGGCGACCATCGAAAAGAAGGTGGGAGACGCGGCGCGCGTGCTCAACCTGACCAACTACCTCGAACGCCGGCCCGGCCAGCTTTCCGGCGGCCAGCGCCAGCGCGTCGCCATCGGCCGTGCCATCGTGCGTCAGCCGACCGCGTTCCTGTTCGATGAACCCCTGTCCAACCTCGATGCAGCACTTCGCGGCACGATGCGGCTGGAGATCAGCGAGCTGCACCATCAGCTCAAGACGACCATGATCTATGTCACCCACGACCAGGTCGAAGCCATGACCATGGCCGACAAGATCGTCGTGCTGAACGCCGGCAACATCGAGCAGGTCGGCTCGCCGATGGAGCTCTACAAGACGCCGAAGAACCTGTTCGTAGCCGGCTTCATCGGCTCGCCGAAGATGAACCTGATCGAAGGCGCGCCGGCTGCCAAATACAGCGCCAAGACCATCGGCATCCGCCCCGAGCATCTGGAAATCTCGACCACGGCGGGCGACTGGAAAGCCACCGTCGGCGTTGCCGAACATCTCGGTTCCGACACGTTCTTGCACGTCCAGGCTGATGGCGTCGGGCCGCTGACGGTGCGTGCCGACGGCGAATTGGCCGTGCATCACGGCGACACCATCTACCTGACGCCCGACAAGACCAAGCTGCATCGCTTCGGCGCCGACGGGAAGGCAATCTAAGCATGCGACTTGCCGGCAAATCCGCGTTGATCACGGGCTCGGCACGCGGCATCGGCAGAGCCTTCGCCGAAGCCTATGTCGGCGAAGGCGCCACCGTCGCCATTGCTGACATCAATCTCGAGGCTGCGCGGAAGACGGCCGCCGAGATCGGCGGCAAGGCCTATGCGCTAGAGCTCGACGTCACCGACCTCGTCTCGATCGAAGCGGCGGTGAAAGCCGTCGAGGCGAAGACCGGCGGGCTCGATATCCTAATCAACAACGCCGCCCTGTTCGATCTGGCACCGATCGTCGAGATCACCAAGGCCAGCTACGACAGATTGTTTTCGGTCAACGTCGCCGGCACGCTGTTCATGTTGCAGGCGGCCGCCCGCTCGATGATCGCCGCTGGCCGGGGCGGCAGGATCATCAACATGGCGAGCCAGGCCGGTCGACGCGGCGAGGCGCTGGTCGGTGTCTATTGCGCCACCAAGGCCGCCGTCATCTCGCTGACCCAATCGGCGGGGCTCGACCTGATCAAGCACCGCATCAACGTCAACGCGATTGCCCCTGGCGTCGTCGATGGCGAGCACTGGGACCACGTCGATGCGCTGTTCGCCAAGTATGAAAACCGGCCGAAGGGCGAGAAGAAGAAACTGGTCGGCGAGGCGGTGCCGTATGGCCGCATGGGCACGGCGCAGGACCTCACCGGCATGGCGGTCTTTCTCGCCAGCGCCGACGCCGAATACATCGTCGCCCAGACCTACAATGTCGATGGCGGCCAGTGGATGAGTTGAGGCGGGGACGGCCTCTGCTCCTCGTACCTCCGCGGGGAGCAGAGGCCGACATCGGAGGGCGCATCGACGTGGAATACGTGCCGCCCCTTATCCTCTCCACGTGAGAAACGGGGAGAGGGAGTAACGAAGGCCGCAGCCCGGCCAAAGGGTAAAACAGATGACCGTAAAACTCTCGTCCTCAAACCTCTCCAAGCTGCCCGCCAAGGTCGCCGGTCCGAACTATGACCGCTCGACGCTCAAGGCCGGCATCGTGCATTTCGGCGTCGGCAATTTCCATCGCTCGCACCAGGCCGTCTATCTCGACGATTTGTTCAATTCGGGCATCGGCCATGACTGGGCGCTGGTCGGCGCCGGAGTGTTCGAGGGCGAGAAGATCGGCCGCTCCAAGCTGGAAGAGCAGGATTGGCTGACCACGGTGGTCGAGCAGGACTCTGGCCATATGAGCGCCCGCGTGACCGGCGCCATGATCGACTTCCTGATGCCGGGCGACGCGGCCGGCATCATCGAACGGCTTGCCGACCCGGCGATCAAGATCGTTTCGCTGACCATCACCGAAGGCGGTTATTTCATCGACCCGGCCTCGGGCGTGTTCAATCCGACCCATCCCGACATCGTTGCCGACGCCCAGCCAGGCGCCACGCCGAAGACGGTGTTCGGTATCATCCTTGCCGGGCTGGTGCGCCGCCGCGACGAGGGGACGGTGCCGTTCACGGTGATGTCTTGCGACAACATTCCCCACAATGGCCATGTCACCTCCGACGGCGTCATTGGTCTGGCCCGTCTGATCGACGAGGATCTGGCGAACTGGGTCGGCGAAAAGGTCGCCTTTCCGAACGGCATGGTCGATCGCATCACACCGGCCACCACGGACCGCGAACGCGGCATCCTGGCCAAGGATTTCGGCCTCGAGGACAACTGGCCGGTGTTCTGCGAACCGTTCCGGCAATGGGTGCTGGAAGACCATTTCACCGACGGCCGCCCGCCGCTGGAAAAGGTCGGCGTGCAGTTCGTGAGGGATGTTGCCCCTTACGAGCTGATGAAGATCCGCATCCTCAATGGCGGTCACGCGACCATCGCCTATCCGGCCGGCCTGATGGACATCCATTTCGTCCACGAGGCGATGCAGGAGCCGCTGGTGAGCGGTTTTCTGGCCAAGCTCGAACGGAACGAAATCATCCCGACCGTGCCGCCGGTGCCGGACACGGTTTTGGAAGAATATTACCAGCTCATCGAGAGCCGCTTCTCCAATCCCAAGATCGGCGACACGGTGCGCCGGCTCTGCCTCGACGGCTCCAACCGCCAGCCGAAATTCATCATCCCGACAATCGCCGATCGCCTGAAGGCTGGGAAAAGCGTTGCCGGTCTGGCGCTGGAATCGGCGCTCTGGTGCCGTTACTGCTTCGGCACGACGGACAGCGGCGCCGTCATCGAGCCCAACGACCCGAGTTGGGACCGGTTGCGGACGACGGCAAAAGCGGCAAAGGACGCGCCTGCCGCCTGGCTTGCCATGGAGGACATCTATGGCGATGTCGGCCGCGCGACGGCGTTCGTCGAGACCTTCGCCCATGCGCTCAACGTGCTGTGGTCGAATGGCGCGCGCGCGACGCTGACACGCTACCTCGCCGGCGAGCTCTGAGACTATTCGACGTCATGACGCCTGAACTGGTCATCTTCGACTGCGATGGCGTGCTGGTCGACAGCGAGGCACTCTCCGTCTCGGCGCTGCTCGGCGTGATCAAGCTGGCCGGCGGCAACGTCAGTGAGGATGCCGCCTACGAGCATTTCCTCGGCAAGAGCATGAAGAGCGTGCGCGAAATCCTCGGCCGCGACTTCGGGCTTGACGTCACCGACAGCCACCTGACCGAGATGCGCGTCGAACTGATGCGCAAATTCCGCGAGGAGCTGAAGCCGATCGCCGGCGTCAAGGAGATGCTGCCCAAGCTTGGGCTGCCGTTCTGTGTCGCGTCCTCGGGTACGCTCGACCGCATCCGTTACGCGCTCGACGTCACGGGATTGCTTGGGCTGATGGAGCCGCATCTGTTCAGCGCCGCCATGGTGGCCAAGGGAAAACCGGCGCCTGACCTGTTCCTGCATGCCGCCGCCAGCATGCGGGCGCAACCTCGCAAATGCCTCGTCGTCGAGGACAGCCCGGCCGGCATCACCGCCGCGCGGGCGGCGGGTATGCGCGTGTTTGCCTTCACCGGCGGCTCGCATGCCGGCAACCCGACATTGAAAGCGCGGCTTGCGTCGAGTGAACCGGACTTTATATTCGCTGACATGCTGCAATTGCCCGATCTGATTGCAGGCCTGGGAGCGAGAGTTAGAGCATCTTGACGAAACAATTCGTTTGCGCGGTCGATGTCGGCACCGGGAGCGCTCGCGCGGGCATTCTCGACGCCAGTGGCACCTTGCTCGGCCGCGCCGAACGGCCGATCGTCATGAACCAGCCGAAGCCCGATCACGCCGAGCATGATTCGCGCGATATCTGGTCGGCGGTCTGCGCCGCCGTGCGCGCTGCCCGCGAAAAGGCCGGCGTCGCCGCCGAGGATGTCGTCGGTATTTCCTTCGACGCCACCTGTTCGCTGGTGGTGCGAGATCGGCAAGGCGGCCAGCTGAGCGTCTCGACCACCGGCGACAGGCGCTGGGACACCATCGTCTGGCTCGACCACCGGGCCATTGCCGAGGCCGACGAATGCACGGCAAGCGGCCATGCCGTGCTCGACTATGTCGGCGGCGTCATGTCACCGGAAATGGAGACGCCGAAGCTGATGTGGCTGAAGCGGAACCTGCCCAAGACCTGGAATGAAGCCGGCTATCTATTCGACCTCACCGATTTCCTGACCTGGCAAGCGACAGGCTCGGTGGCCCGCTCGCAATGCACGCTGACCGCCAAATGGACCTATCTGGCGCATGAGGAGATGGGTTGGCGCCGTGATTTCTTCGAGCTCATCGGCCTCGACGATCTTTTCGAACATGGCAATTTGCCCGAGAGGGCCAGCCCGGTCGGCAGCGATATCGGCCAGCTGACGGCGCAGGCGGCGGCGGAGCTTGGCCTGAGCGAAAAATGCCGGGTCGGCGCCGGCGTCATAGATGCCTATGCCGGCGCGCTTGGCGTGCTCGGCGGCTTTGCCGGCGACGAACAGAATATCGGCCGGCACCTAGCTCTGATTGCCGGCACGTCGAGCTGCGTCATGGCGATGTCGCCCGATCCGCAGCCCTTCGCCGGCGTCTGGGGGCCGTATTACGGCGCGGCGCTGCCTAAGCTGTGGCTGTCGGAAGGCGGCCAGTCGGCAACCGGCGCCCTGCTCGACCACATCATTCGCTGGCACGGAGCCGGCGGCGAGCCGGATGCCGCCATGCATGCAAAGATCGCCAGGCGCGTCGCCGAGCTGCGCGCCACCGAGGGTGAAAACATTGCCGCAAGGCTGCATGTGCTGCCCGACTTCCACGGCAACCGTTCGCCGCTCGCCGATCCGCATGCCGTCGGCGTCGTCAGCGGGCTGACGCTGGACTCCTCCTTCGACAGCCTGTGCAAGCTCTACTGGCGCACCGCCGTCGGCATCGCGCTCGGCGTGCGCCACGTGCTGGAGGCGCTGAACGAGAACGGCTACCTGATCGACACGCTGCATGTTACCGGCGGCCATACCAAGAATCCGCTGTTGATGGAGCTCTATGCCGACGCCACCGGCTGCGCGGTCATCGAGCCGCTGGCCGACGAGGCGGTGCTGCTCGGCACCGGCATGGTCGCGGCAACCGCGGCCGGGCTGTTCCCCGACCTCAATGCGGCCTGTTTGGCCATGCAGCAAGGCGGCAGGACGCGTGCCTCGAACCCGAAATCAGCAGGGCGCTTCGACCGCGATTACAAGGTTTTCCTCGAGATGCACCGCCAGCGGCAGATGCTGGACGCGATCCGGTAGGTAAGTCGGACTACTGTCTCAGCAGGGACATGCCGGACTTCGCATCGAACAGGTGAATGCTCGTTTCGTCGACCGCATAGCGGACATGGCTGTTGACGGCGGGGCATTCGCGGGTCGGCACCAGCGCGCTGATTTCCTTGCCGCCGGAGCCAAAGATCACCAGCGCGTCGTTGCCATGAAACTCGATGAGATCGGCCGTGCCTTCGAGAAGGTTGCCGGCATCAGCGCCGGCGGTCTTCAGATCCGGAGGCCTGATACCAAGCACCGCACGCTCAACGCCTTGCAGATTGAAGCGCGAGCCTTCGATCGAAAAAACCGCACCGGCGCTCGTCAGGGTCCAGCGGTTGTCCTTGCGCCCCAAGGCTACGTCGATGAAATTCATGTTCGGCGTCCCGATGAACCCTGCGACGAACAGATTGCCAGGCCGCTCGTAAATTTCGGCCGGTGAGCCGATCTGCTCGATCCGGCCGTCGCGCAAAAGAACGATGCGATCGGCGAGCGTCATCGCCTCCAACTGGTCGTGGGTAACGTAGACGGTGGTCGTCTTCAGCGACTGGTGCAGCCGGGCGATCTCGATGCGCATGTGGTTGCGCAGCTTGGCATCCAGATTGGACAGTGGCTCGTCGAACAGGAAGACCTTCGGCGTCTTGATCATGGCGCGGGCAATCGCCACGCGCTGCTGCTGGCCGCCGGACAGTTCGGCCGGCTTGCGGCCGAGATAGGGATCCAGCCCCAGTGTCTTCGAGACCGCCTCGACGCGCTGCTGGATTTCCGCCTTCGCCACCTTCTGCAGCTTCAGGCCGAAGGCGATGTTGTCGAAGATCGTCATGTGCGGATAGAGCGCGTAGTTCTGGAACACCATGGCAATGCCGCGGTCGCCAGGGTCGAGGTCGTTGACCACCTTGCCACCGATCGAGACCTCGCCGCCGCTTATGTCCTCCAGCCCCGCCAGCATGCGCAGCAAGGTCGACTTGCCGCAACCGGAAGGGCCGAGGAAGACGACGAATTCGTGTTCCTCGATGGCGAGGTTCAGGTCGCGGATGACGGTCGTGGCGCCATAGGATTTCTCGATATTGGAGCAGGTAATCGCGGACATGTTTCGGTCAGTCCTTCTCGCTCGAAATCAGGATCTGCAGCTTGACGTCTTCCGGATGCGCCGCGGCCGCGCGCTCGAAGGCCTCGATGCTGTCGTCGAAAGGATAGGTGCCGGTGATCAGCGGATTGAGGTCGACCTTCCCCGAGGCGATGAGCTGCAAGGCACGGTCGAAGATGTTGGCGTAGCGGAACACCGTCTCGATGCGCACTTCCTTCGATATGGCCGCCGGCACGTTGAGCGCCACCGGTTCCACCGGCAGCCCGACGAGGACCACTGCGCCGCCAGGGCGTACGACCTCGAACAAATTGGCGAACGCCTTCGGGCTGCCGCTGGCCTCGAACACGATATCGGCGCCCCAATGGTCGGTCGCCTCAGCCACCGCATCGACCAGCGATTGCTCGCCGATATTGACCGGGACGATGCCCGGATAGCGCGCCGCGATTTCGAGCTTGGGGGCGGAGAAGTCGGAAATCAGCACCTTCGAACAGCCGCCGGCAAGGGCTGCCAGCGCGATCATGATGCCGATCGGGCCACAGCCGACGACAACCGCCACGTCGCCCGGAACGATGCGCGCGCGGGAAGCCGCCTGCATGCCGATCGCAAAGGGCTCGACCATCGCGCCTTCGGCGAAGGAGACGTTGTCCGGCAGCCGGTAGGTGAACGCGGCCGGATGGACGGCTTGCGGCGCAAGAATGCCATGCACCGGCGGCGTCGCCCAGAAGCTTACGTCGGGGTCGACATTGTAGATGCCGAGTTTTGTTGCCCGCGATGACAGGTTCGGCACGCCCGGTTCCATGCAGACGCGATCCCCGACCTTCAGCGTCCTGACATTGGCGCCAATTTCGACGATCGTTCCGGACGCTTCGTGGCCAAGCACCATGGGCGCGCGCACGACGTAGCTGCCGATGGCGCCATGGGTGTAGTAGTGCACGTCGCTGCCGCAGACACCGACCGTGTGGATGGCGATCCTGACGTCGTCCGGCCCGACATCGAGCGGCAACGCAATCTCGCGCAGGGCCAGCTCGCCCTTCTTCTCAAGCACCAAAGCCCGCATGTCTCGTCCTCGCTTCAAGTCTTTTTTTGCCGGAAAACGGAATTCAGGAAGCCGCTGAGCACGCCGAGAAACAAAAGCGGCGGCAGCGACAAAAGCACGACCGAGGCGTTGAGGATGCCCCACGGCACGTTCATGCCTTGCTGGGACAGTTCCGAGGCGACGATCGGCAAGGTCTTGGCATTGGAGCTGGATAGCATCAGCGCGATCAGGAACTCGTTCCAGACCAGCACGAAGCTAAACGCCACCGCACCGATCAGCGAGCGCGCCGCGACCGGCAGCGCGATCCGCCAGAACACCGAATAGGCGCCGTAGCCATCGACGAAGGCGGCTTCCTCGACCTCCTTCGGCACGCTCTGGAAGGCAGGAATGGCCAGCCACATGATCACCGAGATGGTGAGCAGCGAATAGGTGACGATCAGCGCGGCGAGCGTGTCGTAGAGGCCGAGCTGCAGCCAGATCACCATCAGCGGGATGGCCACCGCAACCGGCGGCAGGAAGCGCAGCGACAGCACGAAGAACTGGATGTCGCCGGCCCAGCGGTTGGGATAGCGCGCCACCGAATAGGCGGCAGGCAGGCCAAGCACCACGCCGACCAGCACCGCGACGCCGCAGGCGATCACCGAGTTGTAGAGGCCGGTCATGACGCTGTCGCGGCCGATGATGTAGCTGATGTTGGCCAGCGTCGGCGTGAACACCACGCGCGGAACGCGGGTGATGATATCGACATTGTTTTTAAGCGAATTGAGGGCCGTCCACAGCAGCGGAAACACGGCCATGAAGCCGGCGAAGGCCAGCACGGCCTTACCGATAAGGCGGCCCGGTCTCATGCGATGTGGTCTCATGCCTGCACCCGCTTCCACAGCATGGTGAAGGTGATGACGGTGGCGATCATCATCAGCACGGCCATCGCCGAGGCATAGGACACCTTGCCGGACTCAATGAAGCCTTGCGAGAACGCGTACATGTCGAGCGTTTCGGTCGCCACGCCCGGTCCGCCGCGGGTCATCACATAGATCAGGTCGAAGGAGCGCAGCGACTCGATCATCTTGACGAACATCAGGCTGATCAGCGGCGCCTTCAGCATCGGCAAGGTCACATAGGCGTGGATCTGCCAGCGCCTGGCGTGATCGAGCCGTGCCGCCTCGATCGGCTGCGGCGGCAAGGTCTCCAGCAGCTTCAGCACGATGACGGCGAAGAACAGGCCCCATTGCCAGACATCGACCGAGGCGACGGCGAACAATGCCGTCGCCGGCTTGGACAGCGGGTCGAAGATCAGCCCACCGGTCAGCAGCCGGTACGGGTAGGTGGCGATACCGTAGAGCGGATGGTAGGCGAACTTCCAGACGAAAGCAGCCGAGACACGCGGCAACAGGACCGGGATGATGAACAGCAGGCAATAGATGTTGCGCAGGCGCGGCGACGCGACCTCGAACATCAGCACGCCCAGTCCGATCGCCACGGTCATGGTCGCGACAACGGTGACGACCTCCCACTTCACCGACACCCAGACGGCATTGAGAAAGCGGCGGTCGAAAAACAGGTCATAGAAATTCGAGAACCAGACATAGGAATAGGCCGTCGAGGAGAGCTCGCGGTCCTGCAGGGCGATGACGATCGCGTAGAGCGTCGGCACCATCGACAGGACCAGAAGAATGACGAGCGTCGGGACGACGAAGGTGACCGGCAAGGAAGAGCGTCGAGGCATCTGTCTATCCCTGGCTGCGTCTCGGGCGATTGAACATGGCTGGGCCTTTTCGCGCGATGTCCGGCTCAAACGGCGGTGGTGAGAAGGGAGGACCCGCGGCGCACAGGTCCCGACATTCGCTTGAATGCCGCGGACCGCGCGCCGCGGGGGGAGGATAGCTTATTTCTTCACCAGCTCGTTGGCATAGGCTTCAAGCTCGCTGAGGCCGCCCTTGACGTCGGTACGGGTGCCGGTGACCAGTTCCTCGAGGATGATGCCCCAGCGATCGCCAAGATCCGGCCAGCGCGGATCCTGCCAGAAGTTGACCGCCGTGACCTTGCCTGTCTCGGCCAGCGCCTGACCGAGATCGGCGCCGTAGATGTGGGCGAATTCCTTGCTGGACAGGACGCTGGTGCGGTTCAGTTCACCGAACTGGTGCGCGTCGAGCCGGCGCTTCTCGTTTTCCTTCGACGTCGCCCAGGCGATGAACAGGCCCGCGCATTTCTTCGACGCATCATCGGCATTGGCTTTTGCCGCGATGGCGAGGCCATGGCCGTAGCCACCACCGGTGAGCGGCGACGGCGGCGGCAGGAAGCCGATCTTGCCGACCACTTGCGAGGTCTTGGGATCGACAGCCATGCCCGACAGCGGCGTCGATTCGACGAGAATGGCAACCTGGCCAGACAGGAACGCGCCGGTCGATTCATCCCAGCTGCCGGTCTGCGTGCCGGGCGCCGAATCCTTGAACAGCTTCAGGTAGGTTTCGGTTGCCTTCACGGCGGCATCCGAGTTGAAGGCTGGCTTGTCGCCGTCGAACCACTGGCCGCCATAGGCCTTGAAGAACGGCATCCAGCGCCAGACATTGGCGCCCGAACCGCGTGCGCCCCGCAATGCGATGCCATATATGCCCTTGTCCGGATTGGTCAGCTTCGGCACGTCGGCGATCAGTTCGTCCAGCGTCTTCGGCGGCTGGATGCCGGCCGCCTCCAGAATGTCCTTGCGGTAAACCATCAGGTCGCCGCCGCCGGTCAGCGGCGCGAACCAGGCCTTGCCGTCATAGGTGGCGACCTTCTGGCGGCCCGGATCGAAATCGGCGTAGTCGTAGTCCGCCGGATAATAGTCGGTGAGCGGCACGATCCATTTCGACGAAGCGAACAAGGCGACGTTGGCTTCGTCGACATAGTAGACGTTGTAATTGCCGACGGTGGACGCATCGGCGCGCGATTTCGCCCGGCGGTCGTTCTCGTTCAGATAATCGATCTGGAAGCTGGCGCCGCTCAACTTCTGGAACTCGTCCTTGGAGTCCTCCAGAAGCGTCAGGCCGTCACGTGGCTGCGCCAGCACCTTGACCGGCGCCGAGCAGACCGGCGCCTGCGCCAGGGCGATGGTGGAAACGGTAGTGGAAAGCATAAAAGCTGCGCCAAGGCTGGCAGCAAGCCGAACTGATTTCATGATCTTTTCTCCTCCAGGAACAATTCGCAGGAAGCGGAAGTCCTCGGGCTACGCGATCCTCACCATCGCCCGAGTGACAATGCCACCCGTCGCTAAAATGCGGAGTTGCGAGGAGGCTTGCTAGAAGCCTCGTTGCAGCAGACCTGTACTTTTATGCATTGTGCGATGCAAAAACCGGCGCCGCGATACGAAGCCTGTCACATGAGTATCGATTTGGTCTGAAAGGATATTTCAGGACGCGCTTATGCGCGCATTGTCAGCCGCTGCCTCGACAGCCGGCGATAAGATGACGGCGTCATCTTGTGCTTGCGCATGAAGGCGCGGTTGAAGTTCGAGATGTTCATGTAACCGACCTGAAAACAGATGTCGGTGATCGCAATATCGGTGTCCGCCAAAAGCTTGCAGGCCTGCCAGAGCCTGAGCTTGGCAAGGTGGTCGCTGAAGCTGTTGCCGGTGTTCTTCTGGAAGAACCGCGAAAACGTGCTCTCCGTCATTCCGGCCAGTTCCGCAACCTCAGGCAGCTTCAGATCCTCGGCGAAATGCTGGAACAGATAGGTCAACGTGCGCTGGATGATGTCCAGCGAGGCGGCATCGAGAACCGGCGAGAAATCCGGCGACGACAGCAATTCGTATTCGTCGGTGCGAGCGAGAAGATCGACGAGATTCAGGAAAAGACAGAACCTGTTCAGCCCGCTAACCTCACCCATCCGCTCCATGATGTCGGCACCGTCCAGCGCGGTGCGGCCGTGAAAAACCATGCCGCGCAGCGAGCGTTCGAGGAACGGTTCCAGTTCGCGCAACTCCGGCAACAGGCCTGCCGACCCGCGCAATCTCTGCGCATCGAACTGCAGGACGATGTCGCGGCCTTCGATCAGTTCTCCCGGCTGCACCGCGGTCACCCAATCATGCGGCAGCCCGCCACCGACGATGGTCAGGTAGCCCGGCCCGAATTCGCCGATATGATCGCCGACCAGAACCACGCCGGAGGATTTTCGCAGCAGATGGATCTCGTATTCCGGATGGAAGTTCCAGACATTGCGCTCCCAGGGATAGTCGTCGAGCCGCCACAGGAAACTTTCGCTCGCCTCGGTGACGATGTGCTCGAAGGACGGCGCCGTCCGCGGGATCGCGGCCGTGTTCTTCCTGCGCCTGAACTGCATCCTGCCTCCTGAAAAATCCGGGAATCTGTCGTCGCACCGTCCATGCAATCCGTAGCAGCCGATTGCCCGCATGTGAAATGCACCTCAGCGGCAAGGTTGGTGGTCCGGCTGGCTCAATCTGTTCCCACCCCTCCTCTCTTGCCTTCATGTCGCGTTTCGTCCAGAAGCTGGCGCAAACGCCGCGAAACCGAAGGTTTTGCCGTTTGAAATGCGGCTTCCGGTTCTTTGCCGACGTGCCGCGACTGGAAAGAGCAGGAAATGTCTGCGATCGAAGCCGGTGCTCGCGCGCCGGAAAATCTTTGGCGTCAGGAAATCAAGGCGACGCTGGCACTGGCCTGGCCGATGGTGCTGACCAATCTCGGCCAGACCGCGATGACGGCCACCGACGTCATGATGATGGGTCGCCTGGGGTCGGATACGCTGGCCAGCGGCGCGCTTGGCGCCAACCTTTATTTCATGCCGCTGATCTTCGGGCTTGGCCTGATGCTGGCGACCTCACCGATGATCGCGACCGAGCTCGGCCGCCGTGGCCATTCGGTGCGCGACCTGCGCCGCACGGTGCGCCAGGGCCTGTGGCTGGCGATTTTGATCTCGATCCCGATCTGGCTCGTGCTTTGGCACGGTGAGGCCATTCTGCTGGCGATGGGCCAGGATCCGGCGCTCGCCCATGAGGCGGGTGTCTATCTGCGCTGGCTCGAATGGGCGGTGCTGCCCTTCTATGGCTATATCGTGCTGCGCTCGTTCATCTCGGCGCTGGAACGGCCGGGCTGGGCGCTGGTCATCGTCTTCGTCGCCGTCGCCTGCAACGTCTTCTTCAACTGGGTGTTCATGTTCGGCAATCTCGGTGTGCTTTCGATGGGCATTGCCGGCTCGGGCCTTGCCACCTCGCTGTCCAGCACGCTGATGTTCGTCGGCATGGCTGTCGTCGTGATGCTGGAGAAGAAGTTCCGGCGCTACCGTCTGTTCGGGCGCTTCTGGCGCGCCGACTGGCCGCGCTTCAGGGGCCTTCTGCGGCTCGGCCTGCCGATTGCCGGCCTCCTCGCCTTCGAGGTGACGATCTTCAATGCGGCAGCGCTGCTGATGGGCCTGATCGATGCGGATTCGCTAGCCGCGCACGCCATCGCCATCCAGATCGCCTCGATCAGCTTCATGGTGCCGCTTGGCCTCAACCAGGCGGTAACGGTGCGCGTCGGGCTGGCGCACGGCGCCGGCAATCCGGAGGGCGTTTCGCGCGCCGGCTGGACCGCCTTCGTCATCGGCGTCTCGTTCATGGCGCTGATGGGGCTGGTGATGATCCTGTGGCCGCATCCGCTGATCAGCGCCTTCATCGACCTGAGCAACCCGGCGAATGCCAGGGTGATCGGGCTCGCCGTGTCGTTTCTCGCCTTCGCAGCACTGTTCCAGGTCTTCGACGGCGCGCAGGCGGTGGCCGCCGGCATGCTGCGCGGCCTGCACGACACCAAGGTGCCGATGATCTACGCCGCGATCGGGTATTGGGGCGTCGGGCTGCCGCTCGGCGTGCTGCTCGCCTTCCATTTCGGCTTCCACGGCGTCGGCATCTGGATCGGCCTGTCGTCGGGGCTGGCCGTGGTGGCGGCGCTGCTTCTGGCGCGCTGGCTGCGCCGGGATCGCCTGGCACCGCCGCTCGCCTTTGGTCCGTCCTAACATCGGGGAGCAGAAAGCTGGCGTTCTGCTACCCCCGGGGATATGGGCGGTTCCCTCCTTCAGTGGCCAATGACGCATCATGCCAATCTTGCCGAGGACGAAGGTCTAACCTACACCCGTCATCTCGGACATGGATGGACTGGTGTGACTGCGTGAAACAGGCGGCAAGCGCGACATCTGCTCTAGGAACGTGTGACCAGTGCTAGGGGCAAGCCGTGAAGCGCGCATTTTTTCGATTGGTTGCTTCGATGATCCTGGTGTCCGTCGTAACCGGCTGCACCGGCATTTCCTACTATGCGCAATCCGTGAAGGGTCATCTGCGGATCATGACGGCACGCAAGGATGTCGGGAGATTGATCGAGGACCCTTCGACGCCGAAGGCATTGCGCGTCCGAATGGCATCGGCGAGCGCGATACGACAGTTTGCAACAGATCAACTGGCGCTGCCCGACAACAATAGCTACCGCAGCTATGTTGATATCGGTCGGGACTCGGTGACATGGGCTGTCTTCGCCGCGCCGGAATTCTCGCTGACGCCGCGAACATGGTGTTTTCCCGTTTTCGGCTGCGTGCCCTACCGAGGATATTTTTCCAAGAAGTCCGCAACTGAAACCGCAGTCGAACTTCGAGGACAGGGCATGGACGTCTATGTGACGGGCATCACTGCATATTCCACGCTTGGCTGGTCAAGTGACCCGCTGCTAAGCACGATGTTCAGCGAGGATGAAACCTATCTTGCAGGGCTGGTTTTCCATGAACTGGCCCACCAGCGCGTCTACGTGCACGACGATTCCGCATTCAACGAGGCGTTCGCTGTCGCCGTCGAGACAACCGGCGTGAAAAAATGGCTGCGCGCAACTGGTGATACCGCCGCATTGCGCCGTTACGAAGCTGCCCGGAGGCGCAAGACCGGATTTCTTGCGCTTGTCTCGCAGACCCGGGACGAGTTAACGCAAGTCTATTCCAACTCCGGCACCTCGGAGCAAAAGCTGGCCGCAAAGACGGCCGCGATTGAACGGCTGCGGATGCGCTACCGATACATGCGCGACAGGCGCTGGGGCCGATACCGGGGATACGATGCCTGGTTCGCTTCCCCAATCAACAACGCGAAGCTCGCCGCGACTGCCGTGTACGGGGAACAGGTTCCGGCGTTTCTCCGCCTGTTCGACTTGTGTTCGGGCGACTATATCAGGTTCTATGCGTCGGTCCGACGGATTGGCGCACTGGACGAAGCTCACCGTGCCGAAGCACTTGCGGCGGCAGAAAGCTGTTATTGAGCCGGTCAAATGTGAAGGCCCGAAGCGTCGGAGATATCCCGGAATCCAGCCTCGGTCATCCACGCGCGATACCGACCTTCAGTGTACGATTCGTAACGGATACTCCTGGCGAAGCTGAACGAAACGAACGTCGGCTTCCGAGAATATCTATCGCCGCCTCGAACGTCCGACATGCGCGCGGTTCTACTGGTCCGAAAACCTCACGCTCACGCCGCGCTGCCGAAAATAGGCCTGCATCAGCTTGCGGCCCGAACGGTTGTTCTGCGCCAACTTGGTCGGATCGAACACCGCCTGTTTTATCCCCTCTCGTGCCAGCGCCGCCTTGAGCGTCGCGATATGTGCGTCGATGTTGGCATTGTCCGCCCGGAGCGAGGCATAGATGCTCTCGGTCGCCTCGGCCACGGTTGGTTCGCTCACTGGTGTCGTCCTTTGGTTGGTTTGGGCGGCGGCTTAGCACAGATTCGCGGCTCCGCCGATACCGATGAGACCGTCAGTACACGGCGCCCGTCGCGAAGGCGAACCGTTCCTTATGGGGCTTCGTAGAGTTCCAGCGGCAATCCATCCGGGTCCCTGAAAAAGGTAAACCGTTGGTCTGTATATGGGTCGATCCGGATTGGCTCAACGGCAACGCCCGCGGCTTCCAGGCGCATAATTACGGGATCAAGGCTCGCCACGGCAAATGCCAGATGTCTCAGGCCTGTCGCCTCTGGATGGGACGGCCGCATCGCTGGTGCGGGGAAGGAGAACAATTCCAGTTGGACCGACCCGATCCGCAGATCCGCCTTCCATGACCGCCGCTCCTCCCGATAGACCTCCCGGATCAGATCGAGGCCGAGGAGTTCGACGTAGAACCGTCGCGACCGGTCGTAGTCGGTGCAGATCAACGCGACGTGGTGAATGGCGTTCAGCATACTGCCAACTCTAGTCAAGCTGGGATTTGAGGCCAAGGTCACCATTGGCTACGCGGCACTTTGTAGATGTCGCCGTTCGCGAAGGTCGCCTCGTCCATATCGTGTGCGCCTTCACTTGTGAGAGACCACTTTGGTCAAAAGCTGACGAATCCTGTCGTCCCCTAGGTGGTGGTCAACACAACATGCCTTCCGCTCAGTGCAATGCCGCCCGCTTCTCGAGCTTGCGCGCGTATTGTGTCAGCGGAAAGCACATGACGAAAAAGATCAGCGCCACCAGCCCGTAGACCTTGAACGGTTCGAAGGTGGCGTTGTTGATGGCGTTGGAGGTTCGCACCAGCTCCTCGAAGCCGATGATCGAGGTAAGCGCGGTCGATTTGATCAGCTGCACCAGGAAGCCCACAGTCGGCGCGCGGGTGATCGAAAACGCCTGCGGCAGGATGATCAGCCTGAGCTCCTGGAGGTAGTGCAGGCCGAGGCTGGCGCCGGCGTCCCACTGGCCTAGTGGCAGCGCGGCGACGCCGGAGCGCCAGATTTCGGCGAGATAGGCGCTGGCGAAGAAGGTGAGGCCGAGCACCGCCGCCGTCCATGGCTCGATGCGCAGGCCGAGCATCGGCAGGCCGAAGAACATCAGGAACAATTGCATCAAAAGCGGCGTTCCCTGGAACAGGGCGATGTAGCCGGAGGCGAGACGCCGGCTCCACTGGTTCTTGGCGATCCTGAAGAACAGCACGATCAGACCGACGATGCCGCCGCCGATGAAGGCACCCAGCGACAGCAGCACCGTCCAGCGGGCGGCGAGCAGCAGGTTGCGCACGATGTCCCAGAAGGTAAATTCGATCATGACACGCCGGCCCCCAGGACGCGGCGTCCGCCCGTGACCAGCAGCCGGCGCAGGGCCATCGACATCAAGAGATAGACCATCGTCACGACAAGATAGGTCTCGAAGGAGCGGAAGGTGCGCGCCTGCAGCATGTCGGCTTCGTAGGTCAGTTCACGCACCGCGATCTGCGACACCACGGCGGACTCCAGCATCATGATGACGATCTGGCTGGTCAGCGCCGGGAAGATCACCTTGAGCGCCTGCGGCAGCACGATCTTGATGAAGACCTGGCGTGGCCTCAAGCCCAGCGCGAGCGCTGCTTCCGTCTGTCCGCCGGGCACGGCGTCAAGCCCGGCGCCGACGATCTCGATGGTGTAGGCCGCCATGTTGAGCGTCATCGCCAACATGGCGGCAAGCACCGGATCGAGCCTGATGCCGAGGCTGGGCAAGCCGAAGAAGATGAAGAACAGCTGCACCAGGAACGGCGTGTTGCGGATGATCTCGACATACCAGGCGATAGCCCGCTTGAGCAGCACCGGGCCGTTGCGGCGTCCCGCGGCACCCAGGATGCTGAGGAACGTTCCCGCCAGCGTGGTTACGGCGATCAACAGGATCGTCGTGGCTGCGCCGCGCGCGATATCGCCGACAGCACCTGGAAGCCAGGCGAAGGCCACGGAAACTCAATCCTTGAGATTGTCGGGATTGAGCGACGTCTTCAGCCAGGCTTTCGAGCTTTCGTCCAGCTTGCCGTCCGCCAGCATCTTGACGACGGCGTCGTTGACCGCCTTTTTCAGGCTGTCCTCATTCTTGTTGAGGCCGATATGCGAGGGCGAGGTCAGGAGCTGGAACTTCTGCTCCGGCTTCAGCGCGTCCTGCTTGGCCAGCACCTGCGCGCCGACATCGTTGCCGACGACCATCAGCTGGGTCTGGCCGGAGATGAAGGCCTGGATCACCGAATTATAGTTGTCGAAGCGCTTGATGTCGGCGGACGCCGGCGCCGCCTCGGTGAGCGAGGTGTCTTCCAGCGTACCTCGGTTGACGGCGATCGACTTGTCGGCGAGGTCTTCCTTGCCCTTGACCGAAAGTGCCGCCGGACCGATCACGGCGATATAGTAGGGCGCGTAGGCGACTGCGAAGTCGATGACCTGCTCGCGTTCCTTCGAATAGCCGACGCTCATCAAGAGGTCGACGCGATGGTCGTTCAAATAAGGAATGCGGTTCTGGCCGGTGACGGCGACGGGGTTGAGCTTCACCTTGAGCGTGTCGGCGATGTATTGCGCGACGTCCATGTCATAGCCCTTGAGACTCATATCGGCGCTGGCCGAGGAGAAGGGCGGGAAATCGGCGAAGACGCCGACATTGATGCTGCCGGCCTTGGTGATATCCGCCAGCGCATCGGCGTTGGCCGCCTGAATTGCAAGGCCGAAACCGGTCGTGCCAAGCATCAGCACGGCGGCGATTGAGGTAAATGTCTTTCGGATCGTCATTGTCATTCCCCTGTCTGGACGCTTTGTTTGTTTGATACGGCCGCCGGCTCCAGCACGGCGGCCGCCTTTGCTTTTTCTGAACGTCAGGCTGCCTTGCCTGTTATCGCTGGGCTGAACACCATCAGGCTCAGGATCTCGAACAGCACCTGTGCGGCGGCATGCGCCGTGTTGGTGGTGGCGTCGTATTGCGGCGCCACCTCGACGACGTCGCCGCCGACGATGTTGAGACCTTTCAGGCCGCGCAGCAGTTCGAGCACTTCGCGTGTCGTCAGCCCGCCGACTTCCGGCGTGCCGGTGCCGGGCGCGAAGGCAGGATCGACGCTATCTATATCGAAGGAAACGTAGGTCGGCCCGTCGCCGACGATCTTGCGCGCCTTCTCGATGATGCCGGGAATGCCGAGACCGGTCACCTCCTCGGCATGGACGACGGTCATGCCGGACTCGTAGGTGAACTCCCACAGATATTCGGCCGAGCCGCGAATGCCGATCTGGATCGTGCGCGTCGGATCGAGCACGCCGTCGAGCACGGCGTTGCGGAACGGCCCGCCATGGTGGAATTTGGTCATGTCGAACAGGCCACTGGTGTCACAATGGGCATCGATGTGGATCAGCCCGACCGGAGCCTTCTTGCCGACGGCCTTCAGGATCGGATGGCTGATCGAATGGTCGCCGCCCACAGACAATGGAATGACGCCGGCATCGACGATCTGGTTGGTGCGGCGCTCGATATCCTCATGGCTGACCTCCAGCCGATAGCGGCTGCGGAACGGCGTATCGCCGATGTCGGCGACCCTGAGCTCATGCGTAGGCGCGCATTCCAGCACGTGATTGTAGGGGCCGATGCGCTCGATGGCGCGCAGCGCCCTTGGCCCGAAGCGCGAGCCCGGCCGGTTGGTGACGCCGAGATCCATCGGCACGCCGATCATGGCCACCTGCAAATCGCCGAAATCCGGATTGTCGGCCGCTATTTCGCGGTAGGGCGCGGCGAGGAAGGTCGGGATGCCGGAATAGGGCGCCAGCCGTGTACCGCTCTTGGAAAAGATCTTGTCGGCGACCTTGCGGAATTTCGGGTCGAACATTTCGCCGCCATGGCTTTCGCCATATTTGCGACGCAACGCGTCGAGCTTGCCGCGATCGTATCCCATATCCGCTCCTCCTGCCGGGCTGATGCAGTGCGACCGTTGGCGATGCCTGGCGAGCCGACCATCATCCGGCCGGGTCGCTGTCGCGCTGGCTGCCTGCAGATTTCACGTCTTGAAGCTGTTCTGAGCTCAAGTGTCTGGCAGCCGCATTGAAAAATCAAATGATAATGTTAGGGTGCTCTCTGTGAGAAAATCTCACAATCAACTCTGAGCACGATCTCACCCGAAAACCGGCCTCCATTTTCGGGACCGTGCTGCAATGGATGCTCATGGCCAACCGGCTGCCGCCTCTCAATCCACTGCGTGCCTTCGAGGCAACGGCTCGCCATGGCTCGCTGACCAAGGCGGCGAGTGAACTGAACGTCACGCATGGCGCCATCAGCCACCAGATCAAGGCACTCGAGCAGTCGCTCGGCGTCAAGCTGTTCGAGCGTGTCGGTCAGCGGGTCAAACTGACTCCACACGGCGCCGAACTCTTGCCTGCGGTCTCGACGGCCTTCGACAGCATCGCGGCCGCCACCCAGCGCATGACAAGGCCGGCGAGCAGCGGCACACTTTCAGTCTCCTGCGTGCCGGCGCTGCTGTTGCTGTGGATGACACCGCGGCTCGGTGGTTTCATGGCGCAATATCCCGACATAAGGCTGACGCTTATCCCCTCCAACGACCCTAAGGATCTGCGGGCGCCGAATATCGACGTCTGCGTGCATTATGGCGACGGCAGCTGGGCCGACTGCTGGATGCGTAAATGGTCGGGCCTCGAACTGTTTCCCGTGGTCAGCCCGACCTTGATCAACAACCGTCCGATCCGCGGCGTCAGGGATCTCGCCGACCATGTCTTCCTGCATGGCGACGATGGCCGCGAATGGCACACATGGCTGGCGGCCGCCGATGCGCTCGACCTGGAGCGGGGCCGCCGCCATCATCTTGGCGATGCACGCGTGGCGACCGAGGCGGCGGTGCATGGCCATGGCGTGGCGTTGGGCGATTCGGTGACGGCAAGTGCGTTGCTGGCCAGGGGTATGCTGGTTGCGCCGTTCAGTCTGTCGGTGCCGGCGGTCGACGATTTCTATGTCGTCTGCCGCAACGAGATGAGGGCGACGCCGATCGTTCAGCTGTTCATCGATTGGCTGTTCGCCGAGAAGGCGCAAGATGACGGCCGCGCCGACGCACCGGTGGCGGGCCGCATCGTCAGCCGCCGCAAGCGTCCGGCGCTCAGGGTCATCGGTGCCAAAACCGGGACCTGACAACGGCTTGCGGTGGCCGTCGGTGATGTTCCGTCTCCGCAGGGTTCTCTTTTTGTCGGGCCAGCCTGAAACCGGGCAGCGTTTTTGCCAATTCGATGCTATGAGGCCTGTCGCGGTTGTGGATTGCAGGCAGCAAAGGCGGTGTTGAAACATGGCTAAGACCGATATTGCGCGGCGGGTCTACAACCACACCTGGAAGCTCGATCCGATCGTGCGCAGCCTGCTCGACACGGATTTCTACAAGCTTTTGATGCTGCAGATGATCTGGGGCATGTACCCCAAGGTCGAGACCACCTTCTCGCTGATCAACCGCACCACTTCGGTTCGCCTCGCCGAGGAAATCGATGAGGGCGAATTGCGCGAACAGCTCGATCATGCCCGCACCTTGCGCTTCTCCAAGAAGGAGATGATCTGGCTCGCCGGCAACAATTTCTACGGCCGCAAGCAAATCTTCGAGCCGGAGTTTCTCGCCTGGCTGGAAGGCTTCCGGCTGCCCGAATACGAGCTGTCGAAGCGGGACAGGCAATATGAACTGACCTTCAGCGGGCCGTGGATGTACACCACGCTGTGGGAGATCCCGGCGCTGGCGATCATCAACGAACTCCGATCTCGCGCGGCCATGCGGGCGTTCGGGCCGTTCGCGCTCGATGTGCTCTATGCCCGTGCCAAGGCCAAGATGTGGGCCAAGACCGAGCGGCTGAAAGCGCTGCCCGGCATCCGCATCTCAGACTTCGGCACGCGCCGGCGCCATTCCTTCCTGTGGCAGCGCTGGTGCGTCGAAGCGCTGAAGGAAGGCATCGGCGAGGCGTTCACCGGCACCTCCAACGTGCTTCTGGCGATGGACAACGACCTCGAAGCGCTCGGCACCAACGCGCATGAACTGCCGATGGTGTTCGCGGCGCTGGCCAATTCGGAAAAAGAGCTGAAACAGTCGCCCTACAAGGTGCTGCAGGACTGGCAGCGTTATTATGGCGGCAATCTGCTGATCGTGCTGCCCGATGCCTTCGGCACCGCGTCGTTCCTGCGCGACGCGCCGGACTGGGTGGCCGACTGGACCGGCTTCCGCCCCGACAGCGCGCCGCCTATCGAGGGCGGCGAGAAGATCCTGTCGTGGTGGCGCGACAAGGGCAAGGATCCCCGCCAGAAGCTGCTGATCTTCTCCGACGGGCTTGAGGTCGAGACAATCGAAGAGACCTACCGCCACTTCAAGGGCAAGGTGCGCATGTCCTTCGGCTGGGGCACCAATTTGACCAATGATTTCGAAGGCTGCGCGCCGACCGAAACCAACAGGCTCGACGCCATCTCGCTGGTCTGCAAGGTCACCGAGGCCAATGGAAGGCCGGCGGTCAAGCTTTCCGACAATCCGGCCAAGGCAACCGGCGACGAGGACGAGATCGAGCGGTATTTGCGCATCTTCGGTGAAAAGGACCGCGTGGAGCAACTGGTCAAGGTGTGAGGGGTGGCCGCGGCAGCCAAGATGGCAGTCTTGGATAGGATGAGTTCCTTCGCCACCGAACGCCATCGTCGGTCGTTTGCCTTGTTGCTTGCGGCCCTGTGGTTCATCTCACCCACCCCGGCCTTCGCCCACGCCTCCGATCGCGGCCACGTCCTGCTCCTGCCAACCGGCTACTACCTGGCCGGCGGCGCCTTTGCCGTTGCCGTCAGCTTCCTCGTCCTGGCACTGCTGTCGGCGGATTCGCTTGAACGTTTCTGGTGTCGGCGCCTGCCGCTATTCACCTTTGGCGACACCCCCCGAACCGTCACCAGCCTGATATCCTTTGCCGGCTTTGCAATCCTCATCACCGCCGGCTTGTTCGGCAGCCGCGACCCGCTCTCCAACCCGCTGCCACTGGTGATCTGGACCCTTCTATGGGCTGGCGTCGCGCTGCTGCAGGGCGTCTTCGGCGATCTCTGGTCATGGCTTAACCCGTGGTACGGTCCGTGGCGCCTCGTCTCGCGCCTGTTGGGCGGGGACGACGTGGGAAGGTGGCGACTCCCGCGATGGCTTGGCTACTGGCCGGCAGTGATACTGTTTGTCGCCTTTGCCTGGTTCGAACTCATCGATCCGGCGCCTGACGATCCGGCGCGGCTGGCTTGGATCGTGGGCCTTTACTGGCTGTTCTCTTTCCTTGCGATGCTGGCATTCGGCTATCGCGCCTGGAGCCGCGGCGGCGAATTCCTGACGGTCTTCTTTTCGCTAGTGGCACGCTTCGCTATCGTCGAGCGCAACGAAGCCGGCCGGCTTGCACTATGCTGGCCGGGCGCCAAACTGCTCGCCGCCGAGCCGTTGCCGACCAGCGGCATCGCCTTCCTGCTGCTGGCCCTGTCATCCGTTTCCTTCGACGGCCTGTCGAAAACCTTCTTTTGGCTCGGCCTGTTCGGCATCAATCCGCTCGAATTTCCTGGCCGCACAGCGGTTATCGGCAGCGGCACTCTCGGGCTCGTCCTGACATTCGTGCTGCTGGCGGCGGTGTTCCTGCTTGCCGTCTGGCTCGGCCAGCGTCTCGCCGGCAGCGATCAAACTCTTGGACAGGCGGCTGGCCTGCTGGTGTGGTCGATCGTGCCGATCGCGCTTGCCTATCATGTCGCGCACTATCTGACGGCGCTGCTCGTCGACAGCCAATATGCGCTTGCGGCACTTTCCGACCCGTTCGCGCAGGGCTGGAACCTGTTCGGCACCGCCGACATGCGGATCGAGGCCGGCATCGTTGCCGGGGCGGACTCGGCATGGTGGCTGTGGAATGTCCAGGCCGGCACCATCATATCAGGCCATGTGCTCGCCGTCCTCGTCGCCCACGGCTTCGCCTGGCGCCTGCACCCGCAGCCCTCCCTTGCGGCACTCAGCCAGTTCCCGATTACCCTGCTGATGATCGCCTATACCGTCTTCGGCCTCTGGTTGCTTGCCACGCCGACCGTCGGATGAGAAAAAGGCGGCCTCGAATATCGCTGGGGAAGCTCGCTTGCCACATCAAGGCTTTGGTGATTTAGTTTGTACACATGCAATTTTTTACGTCCTCTGAGCGAGGATGCCGAAGCGCCTTAATCGTTGGTCAACACTGAAAAAACAGGGGAACGAACATGGCTGACAAGAATGGATTTTTCGACCTCTCCAAGACTGCCCTCAACCGCCGCACGGCGCTGAAGGGTCTGGCCGCGGGCGCCGGCCTCGCCGTCGCACCGGGCTTCGTCCGCTATTCCCAGGCGCAGAGTTCGGCGCCGATCAAGATCGGCTTCCAGTCGCACCGCACCGGCATCGGCGCCGCCTATGGCCGCTGGTACGAGAAGACCACCGCCGCCGCGGTCAAGGCGATCAACGCCGCCGGCGGCATCAATGGCCGTCAGGTCGAGGTGATTATCGAGGATGACGGCACCGATCCCGGCCGTGGCGCCGAGGTGGTCGGCAAGTTCGCCACCCAGCACAAGACCGACATCGTCTTCGGCACGCTGTTCTCGCATGTCGTCATCGGCTCGGCGCCCGCCGCCGGCGAAAACAAGATGCCCTATTTCGTCGTCAGCGAAGGCCACCACGTCGCCTCGACCAAGCTGAACCGTTACGTCTTCCAGCCCGGCATCACCGATGTGAAGAGCCAGATCCAGTCAATGGCGCCGTGGATCGCGGCCAATGCCGGCAAGAAGGTGACGCAGATCTTCCCCGATTTCGCCTTCGGCTACGACCATCGCGACTACCTGCCGCCGGCGCTGAAGGCGCAAGGCGCCGAGGTCATCGCGCAGATCGCCATTCCGCCGACGGAATCGTCCTTCACCAAGTACTTTCCGCAGATCCCGGCCGAGACCGAGGTGATCTACCACGTCATGGTCGGCCCGGCCGTGCTCACCTTCGTCAAGGAGCTCGGCGAGTTCTACGGCTCCAACCGGCCGCAACTGTTCGGCTTCATCGATTCGCTCGAAGCCACCGACATCAACAGCCCCGGCCTCGAATTCCTCGACGGCAGCCATTTCTGGGAAGGCTCGCCGCGCTATGCGCAGCCAGACGATTCCGAGGCGCAGAAAGCCTATCGCGCCGCCGTCGGCATCGACGACAATGGTGCCGCCGTCGACGACCCAAAGGACGTCTCGACTGCCGCGCACATGTTCGGCTGCTGGGAAACGCTCTACGCCGTCAAGAAGGCGATGGAAGATGCCGGCTACAAGGGACCGGAAGACCGCGCCAAGCTGGTCGAGGCCACCGAGGCCCTGACCGAATTCGCCGAAGGCCCCGAGCATCCGCAGGGGCCAAAGACCTTCAACGGCAAGATCCACCAGTGCTTTGGCATCCAAAACATCTCCAAGGTCGAAGGCGGCAAGCTGAAGGTCGTGCACAAGACCAAGATCGAGGACGGGCTCTACGAGGCCGAGGGGGATTATACGACGCAGGCGCTTTAGACAGAGCTTCGTCTGTAAGCGTGGGAGCCAAGTCACCCCCCTCTGTCCTGCCGGACATCTCCCCCGCAAGGGGGGAGATCGGCAGTTCGCACGGCGGCAGCTACTGGCCAACGTCAGTAGTTGGCGAAATCCATGATGAAATCCAATCTCCCCCCCTGCGGGGGAGATGTCCGGCAGGACAGAGGGGGGTGCCTGGCGCATCCGCCGGTGCATAGCCGATGCACTTTGGTCCTCATCTCCTCCTCGCCGCCCTCGAAGGCCTCGTCACGTCGGCGGTGCTGGCGCTGACCGCGCTTGGGCTGTCGCTGGTGTTCGGCGTCATGCGGGTGGTCAATGTCGCGCATGGCGAGTTTTTCATGCTCGGCGCCGTGCTCGCCTGGGCGATCACCACGGCGATCGGGGGCCATCCGGCGCTCGGCTTCCTGGCGGCACTGGTGATTGCGCCGCTGATCGTCGGCGCCATAGCGCTGGTCGCCGAACGGCTGGTGCTGCGCCGGCTCAACTACAATCCGGAAGCCACCATCGTCGCCACCATCGGCATGCTCTATATCATCCAGCAGCTGGCGCTGACCTTCTACGGGCCGGAGGCGCGGCCGGTGGAGCCGCCGTTCAGCTACCGCATCCTTTTGCCCTGGTTCGGCTACTCCGGCTACAAGCTATCGATCATCGCCGCTTCGGCGCTGCTGCTGCTCGCGACATGGCTGGTGCTGACGCGCACCAAGATCGGCCTCGTCATGCGCGCCACGCAGTATGACAGCGAGACGGCGCAGGCCTTCGGCATTCCCGTCGGCCGCGTCTATGGCGGCGTCTTCGCGCTTGGAGCCATGCTAGCGGCTATCGCCGCGGTGCTGATCGTGCCGATCAGCCAGGCGCATTATCTGATGGGGCAGGACCCGCTGCTGCTGTCCTTCATCGTCGTCATCATCGGTGGCCTCGGTTCGCTGCGCGGCACCGTCGTCGCCGCCGTGCTGATCGGCCTGTCCGACGGCATCATCTCGATGTTCTTCTCGCCGACGCTGGCCAAGATCATCGCCACGCTGCTGGTGGCCATGGTGCTGGTGTTCCGGCCGCAAGGCCTGTTCGGGACGGCATCGCGATGAGCGAAGCCTCGCCGGCAAAAGCCTACGCACTGCATCTCGGCGTCATCGCGCTGCTCTTCGTGCTGAGCTTCCTTTTACCGGACTATTATCACGGCCTGCTCGCCCGCATCATGGTGCTGGCGGTCTTCACCATGGGCTACAACATGCTGTTCGGCTATGTCGGCCTGCTCAGCCTCGGCCACGCCATGTTCTTTGCCGCCGGGCTCTATGGCGCCGGCCTTGCCGTCATCCAGCTCGGCTGGAGCGTACCATTGGCTTTCCTAGGCGGAATTGCCAGCGGTGCTATCCTGGCACTGGCGATCGGCCTGCTGGCACTGCGCACCACGGGTGTCGCCTTCATGATCGTCACCATGATGTTCGCCCAGGTCTTTTATCTCCTCATCCTCTATTTCGCGGCATGGACCGGCGGCGACCAGGGCATGGTCGTGCCGCAGCCGGCGCGGGTGCTCAGCTTCGGCGCGACGTCGCTCGATCTCACCAATCCGACCGTGCGCTACATGACGGCGCTGGCGCTGTTCTCGCTCGTGCTGCTCGTCACTCTCGCCATCGTCCGCTCCCGATATGGGCGCGTGCTGGTCGCCATCCGCGAAAACGAGGAGCGGACGAAGATGCTCGGCTACGATACGTTTTCGAACAAGCTTGCCGCCGTCGTCATCTCCGGCACCATCTGCGCTGCCTCGGGCGCCGCCTATGCGCTGCTGTTCGGCTATGTCGGATCGAGCTTCGCCTCTGTGCAGTATTCGATCCTGCCGCTGCTGTGGGTGCTGCTCGGGGGTGCGGCCACGACGCTCGGGCCGCTGGTCGGCACGCTGTTCATGTATTATGTCATCGACATCACCAGCGGCTACACCTCGGCCTATCTGCTGATCGTCGGCATCGCGCTGATCCTGCTGGTGCTGTTTTTCCCGAAAGGCATTCTGGGCAGCATCCGCCAGCGTTGGCTCGGATGGCTGCCATGATGCCGCTTCTGACCACCAAGGGTCTGTCGCGCAACTTCGGCGGCCTGCGTGCCGTCGACGGCGTCGATTTCGAGCTGATGCCGGGCGAAATCCGCGCCGTCATCGGCCCCAACGGGGCTGGGAAGACCACCTTTGTGAGCCTGGTCAGCGGCCGCATCCAGCCGTCTTCCGGCATGATCGTCTTCGATGGCACCGACATCACCAGCCAGCCGGCCTATATCAGGGTCCGCAAGGGCATCGCCTACACGTTCCAGATCACCAGCGTCTTTGCCAACCTTTCCGCCTACGACAATGTCGCGCTGCCGGTGCAGCGGACTTTGAGCGACGGCCGCTCGAAGGGTGCGGTCAGGGTCGGCGTCATGGCGGCGCTCGAACGCACGGGGCTGGCCGATCGCGCCCACATGCCGGCCGGGCAATTGTCCTACGGCCATCAGCGCCTGCTGGAAGTGGCGATGGGCCTGGCGCTGAAGCCGCGCCTGCTGATTCTCGATGAGCCAACGCAAGGCCTTGCTGACAGCGAGATCGACAATTTCATCACTCTGGTGCGCGAGATCGCTAAAAACGCCACCGTGCTTCTGATCGAGCACAACATGCCTGTCGTCATGCAACTGGCCGACCGCATCACCGTCTTCAATGCCGGCAAGATCCTGGCCGAAGGCACGCCCGAGGCGATCCGCGAGAATGCCGCGGTGCAGGAAGCCTATCTGGGGACCGCCCCATGACCGAAACAAACAAGGCTGAACCTAAGTCTAAAGCACTCAGCATCTCGGGGCTCGACTGCTTCTATGGCGAAGTGCAGGTGCTCTATGGCCTCGACCTCACGCTGAACAAAGGCGAGGTGCTGTGCCTGTTCGGCCGCAATGGCGCCGGCAAGACGACGACGCTCAAGGCCATCATGGGGCTGGTCCCCTCAAGCGCCGGCTCGATAAGGCTCGACGGCCAGGAATTGACAGGACTGCCGGCGCATGAGGTGCCCAAGGCCGGGGTCGCCTATGTACCGCAGGGAAGGCGGCTGTTCGCCGAGATGACGGTGGCCGAAAACATCGAGATCGGGCTGATGGCGCGCGGCAAGGGCAAGGCGACGCGCGAAAACGTGCTCGACCTGTTCCCGCTGCTGCGCCAGCGGCTGCGGCAACGCTCCGGCACGCTGTCCGGCGGTGAACAGCAGATGCTGGCAATGGCGCGCGCGCTTTGCCTGGAGCCGCGGGTGCTGCTGCTCGACGAGCCGACCGAGGGCCTGATGCCGTCGATGATCGCCAAGATCCGCGAGACGGTGTCGAAGCTGCGTGACATGGACGTTTCGACCATTTTGGTCGAGCAACGGGTCGATGCCGTGCTGTCCGTCGCCGACCGCGTTGCGTTCATCGAAAACGGCCGCAACCGCGAAACCGTCGATGTCGAGGAGCTGCGCGCCGATCCGTCGGCGGTGCGCCGCTACGTTGGTGTCGGTTGATCAGCCGAAAAACAGAAAACCCGCGATCAGGAATGTCGGGATCAGCACAAGGCCGGACCATGCCATATAGCCGAAAAAGCCCGGCATCCTGACGCCGCGATGGCGGGCTATGGCGTAGACCATGAAGTTCGGCGCATTGCCGATATAGGTGTTGGCGCCCATGAACACCGCGCCGGCCGAGATCGCCGCCAAGGTCGAGGCGAATTCCGTCATCAGGTGCCGTGGGTCGCCGCCGGCAAGCTCGAAGAACACCAGATAGGTCGGCGCATTGTCGAGGAAGGACGACAGCGCCCCGGTCAGCCAGAAATAGGCGATGTCGCTGGGCGCGCCCGAGGGCGAGGTGACGAGGGCGACCAAGGTCGCCAGCGCGCCGTCATGTCCGGCTCTCAAGATGGCGACGACCGGCACGATGCAGATGAAGATGCTGGCGAACAGCTTTGCGACTTCCGCGATCGGTCCCCAATTGAAGCCGTTCGCCTCGCGGTGGCTCTTGTACGAGAGGGGAAGCGACAGCAAGGCCAGCGCCAGGATGATGGCGTCACGCGCCAGGTTCTGCAGCTCGAAATTCACGCCGAGAATGGAAAAGCTCACGCCCGGCTTCCAGGCCGCCGACAGCAGGATGGCACCGATCACGCCGGCCAGCAGTGGAACGTTGGCTAGGCCGCGCAGGCGCACCTTCGTATCCGGTGTCGGATCCTTGATCTTCGGCGCGCCAGCCTCGCGCCGGTGCAGGACGATGTCGATGCCTAGGAAGACGGCCAGCACGACACCGCCGACGAACAGCGTCTCGCGATAGAGGTTGGCGGTCGTCCAGAAGAAGTCGATGCCTCTGAGAAAACCGACGAACAGTGGCGGATCGCCCAAAGGGGTCAGCGAGCCGCCGATGTTGGAGACCAGGAAGATGAAGAAGATCACGACATGGGCGTTGAACGGGCGGTTGTCGTTGGCGCGCAGGATCGGCCGGATCAGGATCATCGAGGCGCCGGTCGTGCCGATGACTGAGGCGAGTAGTGCGCCGACCAGCAACAGCCCGGCATTGACCAGCGGCGTGCCGTGAATGTTGCCGGCGACGAGAATGCCGCCCGAAATGGTGAACAGCGCAAACAGCAGGATGATGAACGACATGTATTCGGTGAGCACCGCATGCAACACCGCCTCGGTCGCCGAGGGGACGCCGAAGGCAAGCGCCAGCGGCACGATCACCAGAGCGGCCCACAGGGCTGCGATCTTGCCGTAGTGATGCTCCCAGACATGGTGGAAGAGCAGAGGACCAGTGGCGATCGACAACAGCAGCCCGGCAAAGGGCAGCGCCCACCACAGCGACATCACGGCGCCGGGCAGACCGTGTTCCTCCGCCGCCAAGGCCTGCGCCGGGAAGAGCATCGCGGCAGCGATTGCGGCACCCGCCATCACACCCGCCGCGGTCGGTAAAAAGCCCCTCCTGCGCCCCACGGTCCGATCAATCCGACAAGGGATCTTCGAGTGTCACTCCGGCGTCGCGCATGCGGTGCAGCATTGTATCGAGCGAACCGTTGAGATCGATGCCACGGCAGGCATCAAGCCTGACGGTCGTCTTGAAGCCCTGGCTGACGGCGTCCAGCGCCGAGAAGGCAACGCAGAAATCGGTCGCCAGCCCGACCAGGGTCAGCGTGTCGATGCCGCGTTCCCGGAGATAGCCGGCAAGGCCGGTCTGCGTCTTGCGATCATTCTCGAAAAAGGCCGAATAGCTGTCGATATCGGGCCGAAATCCCTTGCGGATGACGAGTTCGGCCTTGGTCCAGGCAAGGCCGGAATGGAAGTCAGAGCCCAGGCTGCCCTGGATGCAATGGTCCGGCCACAGCGTCTGCTGGCCATAGGGCATTTCGATCATTGTGAAAGGCTGCGCGCCGGGATGGCTGGAAGCAAAGCTGGAATGGCCGGCGGGGTGCCAGTCCTGCGTCAGCACGACGTGATCGGCGTGCCGAATCAGGTCGTTGACCAGCGGCACGATCTCGTCGCCACCAGCGACCGCCAGCGCGCCGCCCGGGCAAAAGTCGTTCTGCAGGTCGATGACGACAAGCGCTTCGTCGGCCATGCGGCTTCCTTCTCTCTGCCTCGATGCCGCTGTCGCGACCCGAGGCAGAAACTTGACCAGATGGCCGGCCGCGTCAACCTCTGGCCGCATAACAAATGCGTGCCGGCCGAGCCGCCGCAAACTCCGGCTTTGACAAATCCTGCCGGCTTGATATCATTTGCATACGAATGAATTTACCCGGCCGCCGATGCCGGCGGGGTCTTTCGAAATACCGGTTTCTGGAAGACCTCTTTTCTGGAAGGCAAAGCGTGATCCGTTACGCGAAACCCACCTCGGTCGACGAAGCGCTCGCTTTGCTTGGCGAGGGCGCCTGGCGCATCCTTGCCGGCGGCACCGATTTCTATCCGGCACAGGGCAGCAAACCCTTCCGCGACAATGTTCTCGACATCAATGGCCTGGCGGCGCTGCGCGGCATTGCCGAGACGGGCGGCCACTTCGTCATCGGCGCGCGCACGACCTGGACCGACATCGTCCGCCATTCCTTGCCGCCATCCTTCGACGCGCTGAAGCAGGCGGCGCGCGAGGTCGGCTCGGCGCAGATCCAGAACGTCGCCTCGGTCGCCGGCAACCTCTGCAACGCCTCGCCTGCCGCTGACGGCGTGCCTGCCTTGCTCGTCCTCGATGCCGAGGTCGAGCTGCGGTCCGTGGCGGCGACACGTCATCTGCCACTACAGGACTTCATCCTCGGCAACCGCCGCACGGCTCTGCTGCCCGGCGAGATGGTGACGGCCATCCGCGTGCCGAAACGATCCGCCACTGGCACATCGGCTTTCGTCAAGCTCGGCGCGCGGCGCTACCTTGTGATCTCCATTGCCATGGTGGCGGCGCGTCTGGTTGTCGAGAATGGCATTGTTGCGGAAGCGGCGGTCGCCGCCGGCTCCTGCTCGGTGGTGGCCGAGCGGCTTGCCGGCGTCGAGGCTGCTCTGCGCGGGCTGCCCGCCGGCCAAGCGCTCGCCGATGCGGTCCTGTCCGCGCCGATGGGCGAACTGTCGCCGATAGCCGATGTGCGCGGCAGTGCCGAGTATCGGCTCGATGCGGTGCGCGAGATCGTTGCCCGCGCCGTGCTTGCGGCTGTGGGGCGGACGACCGGCGACGAGGTGGCGGCATGAGCCAGATTCGACCTGAAATGAATGAAGCCCTGCCCGTTCCGGGCAACGTCCTGCCTGGCTTCGGCGCTGCACGGTCCGATATCGCCTTCGAGGTCAATGGCGACGCCATTTCGGTCAACGTACCGCCGCTGCGCCGGCTGTCCTCGGTATTGCGCGACGAACTGCTGCTGACCGGCACCAAGGTCGGCTGCGACGCCGGCGACTGCGGCGCCTGCACGGTGCTGGTCGACGGCGATCCCGTCTGCGCCTGCCTGATGTCGGCTGCCTCCGCTGCCGGAACGTCGGTTACAACCATTGAAGGCCTCGCCAATGGCCGGCTGTCGGCGCTGCAAGCCTCGTTCCTTGCCCATGGCGCGGCGCAGTGCGGCATCTGCACGCCGGCGCTGCTGGTCGCGGCAACCGCATTGCTTGACAAGCAGCCCAGCCCGACCGAAGCCGAGGTGCAGGATGCGCTGGGCGGAATTCTGTGCCGCTGCACCGGCTACCGGAAGATCATCGCGGCGGTGATGGATGCGTCGCTGCAACCAGCAAATCTCGATTTCCGCTTGCCTCGATCCGGCCAAGCGATTGGCTCCTCCCCTGTCAGGCTCGACGGCGTGCCAAAAGTCACCGGCGGTGAAAAATTCGGCGGCGATTCTTTCCCTGCCGACGCGCTGGCCGTGCTGGTGGTCCGCTCGCCGCATTATCACGCCGGCTTCGCCTTCGGTCACCTCGACGGCTGGGCGAAGGCACATCCCGGCATCGTCGCTGTTTTCACCGCCGCCGACATTCCCGGCAAGAATTGTTTCGGCGTCATCGGGCCGTTCGCCGACCAGCCGGCGCTCGCCGAAGGGTTTGCGCGGTTTCGCGGCGAGGCGGTGGCGCTGGTCGCCGGCGAGCGCGAGGCGATGCTCGATCTCGATTTGTCGGATTTCCCTGTCCGCTGGACCGAACTGCCGCATGTCCTGCAGCCTTGCGAGGCCCAGGCCGAGGGTGCCGCGCCGATCCATCAGAACCGCCCTTCCAACCTGCTGACCTCCGGCTTCGTCGAGCGCGGCGATCCGGAGGCTGCTCTTGCCAGTGCCGCCGTCACGGTTTCCGGTGCCATCGACACCTCCTATGTCGAGCATGCCTATATCGAGCCGGAAGCCGGCCACGCCTATATGGACGGCGACACGCTGGTGGTCGTCGCCTGCACCCAGGCGCCGTATATGGACCGCGACGAGACGGCGAAGGTGCTCGGTCTCCCCGTCGACAAGGTGCGCATCGTGCCGACGGCGACCGGCGGCGGCTTCGGCTCAAAGCTCGATGTCTCGCTGCAGCCGCTGATCGGCCTCGTGGCGCTAAAGACCGGCCGACCGGCGGCCCTTGCCTACACCCGCAACGAATCGATGATGTCGACCACCAAGCGCCATCCAGCCGAGATGAAGGCGACGATCGGCGCCGATGCCGATGGCCTTGTCACCGGCATGATCTTCGAAGGCGATTTCAACACCGGCGCCTATGCCAGCTGGGGGCCGACGGTCGCCAACCGCGTGCCGGTGCATGCCTCCGGACCCTATGCGACGCCGAACTATCGCGCCGAGGGCCGCGCCATCCATACCCATGGTCCGATTTCCGGCGCCTTCCGCGGCTTCGGCGTGCCGCAGGCGACGATTATGCAGGAGACGCTCTACGACGAGCTGGCCGGCAAGCTCGGCATGGACCGACTAGATTTTCGCCTGAAGAACTGCCTTCGGAACGGCTCCGAAACGGTTACCGGGCAGCGGCTGGACTCAGGCGTCGGCATCGCCGAATGCCTCGAATCGCTGCGGCCGCATTGGGCGCGCGCGACGGCCTATGCGGATGCGTTCAACAGTGCCAACCGGGATAGAAAGCGCGGGGTTGGCATCGCGTCCTGCTGGTACGGCTGCGGCAACACTTCGCTGCCCAATCCATCGACCATCCGGGTCGGCATCGCGGCGAACGGCGCGGTCATCCTGCACCAGGGCGCCGTCGATATCGGCCAGGGTTCGAACACGGTCATCACCCAGATCTGCGCCGATGCGCTTGGCCTGCCGTTGGAGAAATTCCAGCTGAGGAGCGCCGATACGGCCATCAGCCCCGACGCCGGCAAGACATCGGCCTCGCGCCAGACCTTCGTCACCGGTAAGGCAGCCGAAAAGGCCGGCCGCGCCTTGCGCGAAAAGATCCTGCGTTTCGCCAATGTGTCCGAAAAGGCGTCGCTGCAACTCGACGGCCCGGCGATCGCCATCCGCGAAGGTGAAGCCACTCGCCGTATCGACCTCGCCTCGCTCGACGTGGATGCCGAAGGCTTCGTCTTCCGCGCCGAGGAGACCTACGACCCGCCGACGCTGCCGCTTGACGCCAAGGGCCAGGGCAAGCCCTATGCGGTCTATGGCTATGGCGCGCAGATCGCGGAGCTCGAGGTCGATCTCAAGCTTGGCACGGTGAAGCTGCTGAAAATCACCGCCGCGCACGATGTCGGCAGGGCGATCAACCCGCTGCTGGTCGAGGGCCAGATCGAAGGTGGCATCGCGCAAGGCATCGGCATGGCGCTGATGGAGGAGTATATCCCCGGCCGCACCGAGAATCTGCACGACTATCTCATTCCGACGATCGGCGATGTGCCACCGATCGAGTCTATCCTGATAGAAGTTTCGGATCCGGAAGGACCCTTTGGCGCCAAGGGGCTGGGCGAGCATGTGCTGATCCCGACGGCGCCGGCGATCCTCAATGCCATCAGACACGCAACCGGTGTTCTCATCACCAAGGTTCCGGCGACACCGACGCGTATCCGCGCCGCCATTCGCGAAAAGGAGGCACGCCGATGAGCGAGCTTGCCGAGCGCTTCGAAACCCACGATCCCGGCGAAAAGCTGGTGGCGGAAAAGATCCGCTGCGATGCCTGTCCGGTGATGTGCTACATCGCCGATGGTCGCACCGGCGCCTGCGACCGCTACGGCAATGTCGGCGGCAGGATCGTGCGGATGGATCCGCTGACCATCCTCGACCATGCGGCGGAGACCGGCGCGGCAATCGTGCCGTTCGTTGCCGAGGGCGAGGCATGGGACGGCGAACTCGTCAACACCGGCCGCCGCTTCGTCACCGCCATCGGTGCCGGCACCACCTACCCCGACTACAAGCCTGCCCCCTTCATCGTCAGCCAGGAAGTCGAGGGCGTCGATCTTGTCACCGTCGTCACCGAGGGCATCTTCTCCTACTGTGGCGTCAAACTGAAGATCGACACCGACCGCCACCTAGGCCCGGAGACCGCCATTGTCCGCGCGGCAGGCGAAGCGATCGGCCATGTCACCACGGGCGAATATGGCTCGCAGATGCTGTCGCTGGGCGGCGTTCATCATCTGACGGGCGGCTCCAAGGCCGAGGGCCGCGCCACCTGTGACGCGCTGCTCAATCTGTGCAACCGCAAGCCGGTGGAACTGGCCATCGACGGCGGCGCCACCATCACAGTCGAAGCCGGCAAACCGCCTGTTATCGACGGCAAGCAGGAACACCGCATGCGTGTCGGGTGCGGCTCGGCCACCATCGGCATGTTCGCCACGCAATGGCGCGGCCTGGTCGACGAGGTGGTGGTGGTCGACGACCACATCACCGGCGTCGTCTCGGAGCATCAGGCCGGCAAGGTGTTGGGCTGGCAGGACACCGGCATAAAAATCATCGGCCGCCGCTCGACGCCGGGCCGCTATTTCAAGGTTTCCGAACCCGGCCTCGGCTGGGGCGGCACCAGCATTTCCGACCCGCTGTCGATTCTCGGCGAATGGAATGCCAAGAAGGGCGCGCGGCCGGGCCTGTCGCTGCTGATGGTTTCGACCACCGGCGAACAGTTTGCCTATTACGAGCTCGACGACGAGCTGAAGCCGGTGCAAAAGCCGTTTCCCGAACGGCTGCAAAAGTCCGTCGAGTTGATCGAGGATAATTGCGAGCCGGCTTTGTGCACGGTGCTGTTCATCGGCGGCGCCGGTGGTTCGCTGCGCGCCGGCGTCACCGAAAACCCGGTCAACCTGACCCGTTCCGTGCAAGGCCTGACCACCTATGTCACGGTCGGCGGCGCGCCGGTCTATGTCTGGCCAGGCGGCGGCATCACGCTGATGGTCGATGTCACAAGGGTGCCGGAAGGTGCCTTCGGCTATGTGCCGACCCCGGCGCTGGTCGCGCCGATCGAATTCACCCTGCGTCGCGACGACTACATCAGGTTGGGCGGCTACGAGGCCGAGATCCGCAGTGTCGAGGACATCGTCGCCAAGGGTGGCGAATACCTCAATCCGCGCCGCGGCACTGGTGCTGCGGCCGGCAATCCATGGCCGCCGCTGGCGCAATTGCGCCGCGCTGCGTCGAACGAGACCGGGTGATGGACGGCCCACAAGTGCATTGGCTGCAGGACGGCAAGCGGCTGCATCTCAACCACGGGCCGATCGACCTGATCGTCAAAGCCTTTGGCGAGGCAGGCGAACGCCGCCTGGCCTATGAGCAGGCAGCGGCGCGCTTCCAGGCCATTTTGACCGAGCTGGTTGATGAGCTACCCGAACTGCGCCGCCCAGCCGCGTTGCGGCCGCGCGCCTTCGTCGGTCCGACAGCGCGGCGTATGGAAGCGGCTGTGGTGCCGTTGGCCGAAAGCTTCATCACTCCGATGGCGGCCGTTGCCGGTTCAGTAGCCGACGAAATACTTGGCGCACTGCTGGCGGACCGTCGGCTCGATCGCGCCTATGTCAACAATGGCGGCGACAGTGCGATTCATCTCGGCGCCGGCCAATCGATGACGCTTGCGATTGCCGGCACCGGACACGGTCTGGCCGACCGCATCGTCATTCGCGCCGAGGATGGCGTGCGCGGCGTTGCCACCAGCGGGTGGCGCGGGCGCTCGTTCTCGCTGGGCATTGCCGACGCCGTCACCGTGCTCGCGAAGACCGGAGCCGATGCCGATGCCGCCGCGACGTTGATCGCCAACGCCGTCGATCTTCCCGGCCATCCAGCCGTCCGGCGTGTGCCGGCGCGCGATCTGGCGCCTGACAGCGACCTTGGCGACAGGCTTGTCACGCAAGAAGTCGGCCGGCTTTCTCCAGCGGAGATCGCCATGGCGCTGGACAGCGGGCTTGCCGTCGCCGAAGATTTCCGCCGCAGGGGATTGATCGCCGCATCGGCGCTCTTCCTTGCCGGCCAGACCCGCATCGATGGTTCCATGGCGCTTGCCGCGCCCAACAAAAGTCCAGGGAAGGAAGTTGCGCATGCCTGAGTTTCCGATCCGCAAGATCGCGGTTCTGACCGAGGAGATCTTTCACGAGGGCGGGCCGGTCGCAAAAGTGCCGCGCCGCCGCGCAGCTGCCATGGCGCTGGTGAAGAACCCGTTCGCCGGGCGCTATGTCGAGGACTTGCAAAGCGCCATGGATGATCTGAAGCCGCTCGGCCTGCTGCTCGCCGACCGGCTGATCGCCGCGCTCGGCGGCGACGTCAAGCAAATCGACGGCTATGGCAAGGGCGCCATTGTCGGCACGGCGGGTGAGCTGGAACATGGCGCGCTCTGGCATGTGCCCGGCGGCTACGCCATGCGCGAGCGGCTCGGCGACGCCAAGGCGATCGTGCCGTCGGCGAAGAAGGTCGGCGCTTTCGGTTCAAGGCTCGACGTGCCGCTCGGCCACATCAACGCCGCCTATGTGCGCAGCCATTTCGACGCGATGGAAGTCGGCATCAATGACGGGCCACGCGCCGACGAGATCCTGTTTTGCCTCGCCATGACCTGCGGCCCGCGCGTGCACGACCGCATGGGCGGGCTGGCAGCCGAGGACATCAAGGCCTGGGATGGGCTGCGGTGAGCGCCGAGGACAATCTGCTCAAGCTGGTCGAGGTCGAAGAGCCCGACGACCAGGATTACCACCTGCAGGAGCAGGTCGGCTTCATCCTGCGCAAGGCGCACCAGCGCCATGTCTCGATCTTCGCCGCGCATATCGGCGACCTGACGCCGCCGCAATTCGCCGCACTCGCCAAGCTGCGCGATGTCGGCGAGACCTCGCAGAACCAGCTCGGCACGCTGATCGCCATGGACGCGGCGACGGTGAAGGGTGTCATCGACCGGCTGAAGGCGCGCGGCCTTGTCGAGCTCTCCAAGCACGAGATTGACAAGCGACGGCTGCTGGTTAACCTGACCGCGGAAGGTCGCGATGCGATCGAGCGCCTGATTCCCCTGGCCCGCGAGATCACAAGGGAAACGCTGGCGCCGCTCTCGGCCAAAGAGATCGCCACCTTCATGAAACTGCTGGCCAAGCTGGCGTAAGCGCTGCCCCATTGATGTAGGGGCTGGCATTTTCGAGACTGGGTTGGCAAACTTTGTCGGTCTGCGCTGCCCTCATCGCCCTGCCGGGCACTTCTCCCCGTATAGTGACTGTATAGTGACGGGGAGACGCCGTCACAGATGATTTGACCAATCACCAGCGTTGCAAAAAGGAGCTGGCGTTTGCGACAGTTCCCTTCTCCCCGTCACTTATACGGGGAGAAGGTGCCGGCAGGCGGATGAGGGGCAGCGCTGAGTTATGCCCTCACGTTCTGTTGCTCAGAGGCCGTTGTCCTTCAGCACCTGGGCGGCGTTTTCCTTGGTGATCTTCTCGGTCGGCAGAGTGATGGTCTTTTCGACCTTCTCGCCGTTGAGGAACTTGATCGCCTGGCGCAGGCCTTCGGCGCCGGGGGTGACATAGGTGAAGGTCGCCGTCAGCTCGCCCTTGTTCACCATCTGCACGCCTTCGTTGGGCAGACCGTCGATGCCGATGAACTTGATGTCCTTCTCGCGGCCGACGTCCTTGGCGGCGAGATAGGCACCATAGGCCATCGGGTCGTTGTGGCCGTAGACGAGATCGATCTTCTCGTTGCTCTTCAGCGCGTTGGCCATCAAATTGTAGGCCTGGTCCTGCTTCCAGTCGCCCGATTGCTGGTCGAGCAGATATTTGATGCCAGGCTCCTTGTCGGTGAATTCATGGAAGCCGTCATGGCGATCATGCGCCGGCTGGGTGCCCATGCCGCCCCAGATCTCGACGACATTGCCTGATGCCTTGCCCTTGCCGCCAAGCAGTTCGACGGCATATTCGCCGGCCGCGCGGCCGATCAGCGCGTTGTCGCCGCCGACGAACTGGGTATAGTCCTTGGTGTCGACATTGCGATCAAGCACGAAGACCGGAATCTTGGCGTCGATTGCCTGCTGCACGACGCCGGTCAGGCCGGCGGATTCCTTCGGCGACACCAGCAGCGCGTCGACCTCTTGGCGGATCAGGTTCTCGACATCGGCGACCTGCTTTTCGGTCTTGTCCTCGCCGTCGGTGATGATCAGCTCGACCTCGGGATGCTTGGCGGCTTCGGCCAGGATGTCCTTGTTGAACTGCGCGCGCCAGGGCTCGATGGTCGTCACCTGGGAGAAGCCGATCTTCCACTTCTTGTCCTGGGCATATGCATTGCCGCTGGTCAGCAGCGCGGTGGTGGTCAGCAGTGCCGCGGTCATGGCGGCAAGTTTCAGCATGTCACGTCGTTTCATTTTTTGTTTCCTCCGAGATTGAGAGACGATGTCTCTTGTGACGGCCGCTTTGCCGCGGCCGTTTCCTTGCGCGCCGTTTGCCCGCCTGGCAGGCGCAGATAGGCCAGGAGATCACCAGCATTGCGCTCCTGGACGAGCACGGTGCCGATGATGATCATCCCCTTCAGCACCAGCTGAAGGTTCGAATTGATGTTGTGGAGCTGCAGGATGTTGGAGAGCAGCCCGAAGATTAGCACGCCGCAGAACGTGCCGGTGAGGCTGCCGCGCCCGCCCATCAGGCTGGTGCCGCCGATGACGACTGCAGCGATGGCGTCCAGTTCCAGCCCGGCGCCGGCATCCGGCTTGCCTTGCCGGTAC
Organism: Mesorhizobium sp. M1396; assembly: GCF_040317725.1. Lineage (NCBI taxonomy): Bacteria > Pseudomonadati > Pseudomonadota > Alphaproteobacteria > Hyphomicrobiales > Phyllobacteriaceae > Mesorhizobium > Mesorhizobium sp. M1396. Next base: position 61,648 of record NZ_JAMYLA010000011.1, read on the forward strand.
TGCGCGACATAGAGCACGGCGGCGATGCCGGCGAGCAGGCCGGAAATGGCATAGGTGGCGATCTTGACGCGGCCGGCGGCGATGCCGGAGAGGCGCGCCGCTTCCTCATTGCCACCGATGGCATAGACATAGCGGCCGAACGGCGTGAAGCGCAGCACCGCGCCATAGATCAGGATGGCGCCGAGGAAGAACAGGCCGGGCATCGGGATGATGCCGAACACCAGCGAGCGCAGGATTTCGAAATCGGCGGTGGCGTTCGAGCCTGTATAGACCGGCAGCACCGCATTGTTCTGGCCGGCGGTCAGCCGGGCGATGCCGAGCGCCGTCACCATCATCGCCAGGGTGACGATGAAGGGCTGCAGGCGTCCGGCAACGATGATGAAGCCGTTGAGCGTGCCGAACAGCAACCCGACACACGGCGCCACCAGCAGCACGCCGAGCACGCCGAATTTCGAGTCGATCTGCGGCAGCAGGTACCACAGGGACAGGCAGCACAGGACCACGCCGACGACAGCGGGCGTGACCAGGCCACGAATGCCGTCAAGCCTGACCTCTCGGGCAACATCGGCCCCGGCACGGGACTTTGCGAGGTTCTGGAAGATGAAGCGGGTGACGACGAAGCCGAGGCAAAGCGCCACCAAGGCGACGGTCGGCACGCCCAGCACGACGCCCGGCGTCACGCCTGGAACCGTCAGCAGCATGGCGCAGACCACCGAACAGATGGCCATCAGCGAGCCGACGGAGAGATCGATGCCGCCGGTGATGATGACCGCCGTCATGCCGGTGGCGATCAGGCCGGTGGTCGAGACCTGGCGCAGCACATCGAGCAGGTTGCCGTAGGACAGGAAGATGTTGTTGCCCTTCGAACTCATCGGCGAGGCCAGCACGCCGATCAGGAAGATGGCGATCAGGCCCCAATAGAGCTTGGTTTGGGACAGGAGTTTCAGGGCAGTCATGCGGCTGGTCTCGATATGCTCCGGCGCGGCGCGGCAAGGCGCATGATGGCCTCCTCGCTTGCCGCGGCGCGGGAAAGAATGCCTGTCTGGCGGCCATCGGCCATTACCAGGATGCGGTCGGAGAGATGCAAAAGCTCCGGCAGTTCGGAACTGATGACGGCGATGGCGAGGCCGTCGCGCGCCAGCTTGAAGATGAGGTCGTAGATCTCGCGCTTGGCGCCGACATCGATGCCGCGCGTCGGCTCGTCCAGCAACAGCACCCTTGGCTTCGTCGCCAGCCACTTGCCGATGACGACCTTCTGCTGGTTGCCGCCCGACAGCGTGCCGGCGGCCTGGTTGATGTCCTGGCAGCGGATGCCGAGCGCCTTGACCGCCTGCCGCGCCAGCCCCTGCTCGCCGGCCAGCGAGCGGATGCCGAAGCGCGCCAGCGAACCGACCAGCGGCAGCGCGACATTGTCCGATATCGATGCTTGCAGATGCAGGCCTTGCGTCTTGCGGTCTTCTGTCACCAGCGCGATGCCCAGCCGCCTTGCGTCGCGAGGCGAACGGATATCCACGGGCCGGCCATCGACCTGGATTTCGCCACCGGTGCGGCCGTCGCTCGAGCCGAAGATCGCTTCCATGATCTCGGTGCGGCCCGAGCCGAGCAGCCCGCCAATGCCGAGGATTTCTCCGGCGGCAAGATCGAAGCCGACGCCGTCGATCACCGTGCGCCAGCCATGGGCATCGGGCTTCGACAGCGACAGGTTTTCGACCGAAAGCACGATCTTGCCACTGGGGTTGCGCTCTTCCTGGGAGGACGCGAGCAGGTTTCGTCCGACCATCGCCGAAATGATCGCATCCTCGTCGAGCCTGGCCATTGGCTCGGTCAGGACGTGGCGCCCGTCACGAAACACGGTGACGCGGCTGGCCAGATGCATGACCTCGTCGATGCGGTGCGAGATGTAGACGATGGCGACACCGCCGTCGGCAAGCTGGCGGACGATGCGGAACAACCGCTGGCATTCGGCCGGAGACAGCGCCGAGGTCGGCTCATCCATGATCAGGATGCGTGCCGACATCGACAGTGCCTTGGCGATCTCGACCAGTTGCTGCTCGCCGACGCGCAAGGCGCCGACGCGGGCTTGCGGATCGAGTTCGATGCCGAGCCGCTGCAACAAAGCACCCGCCGCGCGGCCGCTCGCCTTGCGGTCGACGATCAGCCCGGCGATCAGCTTCTCGCGGCCGAGGAAGATGTTGTCGGCGACGCTGAGTTCGGGAACGAGATTGAGTTCCTGGTGAATGATGGCGATGCCGGCATCCTCGGCGTCGCGCACGCCGGCGAAGCTGACGGGACGGCCATCGACGCTGACCGTGCCTTCATAGCCGGTGTAGACGCCGGAGAGGATCTTCATCAGCGTCGACTTGCCGGCGCCATTCTCGCCCATCAAGGCATGAACCTCGCCGCGCCGCAACTCGAAGCCGACATCGACCAGGGCGGCGATGCCGCCGAAGCTCTTGGAGATGCGCTCGGCGCTCAGAACGGTCTCTGACCGATCCGCCGCATTGTGCTCCGGGGAAAGGGAACTCGCGTGCTCCATGACAATGGCGGCCTCCCTTCCGTCCTCGTCAAATCTCATCCAAACGCTAATCTAAACGTTTCGATCATGTCAAGCCGCTATCTGATAATGTTGAACCGACCTATTTCAATTCTTGCGAAAAACTGCAAGATTCCGTAGGTATAGCACATAGAGGGGCGGCGAAACGTTTCGAAATGGCAGCATCCAAGCGGACTAGGAAGCGAAAATCCACGGCGCCGACCATGCTCCACGTCGCCGAAGCGGCGCGTGTATCGGTCGCCACGGTGTCGGCGCTGATCAACGGCACGGCAACGGTCAGCCCGGAGCTCAGCCAGCGCATCGAACAGGCGATCCGCGATATCGGCTACAAGCGCAACGCGATCGCCCGCAGCCTGAAGATGGGCACCACCCGCACTATCGGCTTGACCGTGCCGCACATCACCAACCCGTTCTTCACCGATGTCGTCTCGGTCATCCAGCAGGCCTTCGACCGGGCCGGCTACGCCGTCATGCTTTGCTGCACGGACGAGGACCTGAACACCCAGGACGACCAGATCAGGCTGCTGCTCGACCGCATGGTCGACGGGCTGATTGTGGCGCGCGTCGGCGACGGCGCGATCCTCAAGCGGATCGTCGACGACGCCAATGTGCCGGTCGTGCTGCTCGACCGTCTCTGCGAAGGTGTCGATACCGATGCCGTGGTACTCGACAACCAGCGCGCGGTGTTCGACGCCATCACCTATCTGATCAATCTCGGCCATCGGCGCATTGGTTACATCACCGGCACGTCGGACATTTCGCCGATGCATGACCGCATGACGGGATATCGCGAGGCGATTCACGCCGCCGGCCTGCCGATCGCCGAGGAGTTGATCCGCTTCGGCAATTTCCACGAGATCGACGGCTACAATGCCACCATGCAGATGCTTTCCTCGCACGATCGGCCAAGCGCGATCTTCTCGGCCAACAACCCGATGGTGATCGGCACCATGAAGGCGATCCGCGACATCGGCCTGTCCTGCCCGGAGGACATTTCGGTCGCCTGTTTCGACGATTTTCCGTGGTCCGATGTGTTCCAGCCGCAATTGACCACGGTCGCCCAGCCGGTGCAGGCGATCGGCGAGCAGGCCGCCAATCTGCTACTCGACCGTCTCGCCGGCAACAGGGACGCGCCGCCGCGCAAGCTGGTGCTCAAGGGCCGGCTGATGATCCGCAATTCATGCCGCCCGCTGGGAGCGATGGCGCAGAGCGTGAGCGCGTAGTTTTCGCCCGTTGGCGGGCGCTCGATGTTGCGAAGTTGTACCGCCTTTAACCAAGGCGAACCCCACGTTCCAAGGGTATCTCGTACCAGGACTGTCAGGCCGCTTGCGACAGCGATTTGTGCGCCTCGGCCAGGATCTCGAACGACCGCATTCGCGCCGCATGATCGAAGATCTGCGCGGTGACCATCAGCTCGTCGGCACCGGTGCGGCGCACGAAGGCGTCGATGCCTTGCCGGACCGTTTCCGGAGAGCCGACGACGGCGCAGGACAAGGCCTGGCCGAGCATGGTCCTAGCCATCGGCTCGAGATCGCGGTCATAGTTCTCGACGGGTGGCGGCAGTCGGCCGGCCCGACCGGTGCGCAGGTTGACGAAGGCCTGCTGCAGCGACGTGAAAAGCAAACGTGCCTCGGCGTCGGTGGGCGCGGCAAAGACGTTGAGGCCAAGCATGACATGCGGCTTGTCGAGTTGCTCCGACGGCTGGAAGCGCGAGCGGTAGATGTCCAGCGCGTGATCGAGTTCCGCCGGCGCGAAATGCGAGGCGAAGGCATAGGGCAGGCCGAGCATGGCGGCGAGCTGCGCACCATAGAGGCTGGAACCGAGGATCCAGACCGGTACGTTCTGGCCCTCGCCAGGCACGGCGCGGATGCGCTGGCCTTCCTCGGCCGGCTGGAAATAGCCCATCAGCTCGATGACATCCTGAGGGAAATTGTCGACCCCGGCCTCGAGATTGCGGCGTAAGGCGCGGGCCGTGCCCATGTCGGTGCCGGGCGCCCGGCCGATGCCGAGATCGATACGGCCCGGATGCAGCGCGGCCAGCGTGCCGAACTGCTCGGCAATCACCAGCGGTGCATGGTTGGGCAGCATGATGCCGCCGGCGCCGACACGAATGGTCTTGGTGCCGCCGGCGACATGGGCGATGACGACCGCCGTTGCCGCACTGGCAATGCCCGGCATGTTGTGATGCTCGGCCAGCCAGAAGCGCTTGTAGCCCAGCCGCTCGGCATGACGGGCAAGATCAAGCGAATTGGCCAGCGACTGCGAGGCATCGCCGCCTTCGATGATCGGCGACAGGTCGAGAACGGAAAGGTCGGTCATGAACGGTATCCTGTGTCACGACCGCATGTAGGACGCGCATCGCGACCTGCAAATTCAAAAATATTGATCAGCCTTTTGCAGCTTCGATGTCGGCGACGTCCTCGTCCTCGATGACAGCCGTGTGCTGTGCGGCGAGAAAATTGCCGACGTGGCTCAGCCCGTCGAAATGATCGCAAAACACCTTGATGACGACCAGCAGCGGCACCGCCATCAGGGCACCGACGAAGCCCCACAGCCACGACCAGAAGGCGATGGCGATGAGGATCGCCACGGCATTGATCTCGAGGCGGCGGCCGACCACTGTCGGCGTCACGAATTGGCCTTCGACGATATCGCACAACAGCACGAAGGCCGGCGCAAGTAGCGCGTAGGAGATGGTGTCGAAGCTGATCAGCGACATGATCGTAACAAGTATGATGGTCAACAGGGCGCCGACATAGGGCAGGAAGTTGAGCATCGCGGCAGCGATGCCCCAGACTTGCGGGTTGGGCACGCCGAGTGCCCACAGGCCAAGACCGATGACGGTGCCGAGACCGGCATTGATGATGGTGACAGTGAGCAGATAGTGCGAGATTTCCCGTTCCACGTCATAGACGACGCGCAGGGCCCGCTTTTTTTCGCTGAGACGAGCGAAGGACTGGATGATCTTCTCGTAGAACATCGTGCCGGAGGCGAGCAGGAATAGCGACAGCACGAAAATTATGGTGAGGCTTGTTCCCGCCGACAGGATGTTACTGGCCGCCGCCGACAGAATGCCGGACTGCGCCACCGCCACCTTCTGGATGCCCGGCTCCTGCGAGGTCTCGGTCAGCTGTTCGACCTGATGCGAAATCTGCATGATCTTCTCGAGCGGACGCCGCAATTGCGCCAGCCGTTCGGTGAGCCGCTGGCCGATCGACGAGGTGTTGTTGATGAGATCGATGACCGGACCGCTGAGCAAATAGCCGGCACTGGCGAAAACGAAGAGCGACAGCAGCACCAGCACGGTTGCCGAAATCACTTCAGGGATGCCGCGCTTGCGCAGCAGCCGGACGATCGGCGTCAGCGTCAGCGTCAGAAGGAAAGCCAGGATGACCGGCATGAAGAAGGCGCGGGCGAAGTAGAGCGCGTAGATGGCCATGAACAGGAAGATGCCGACGAGCAGCGAGCGCATCAGACGGGTGTCGGCGCGAGCCGCAACGCGCGAATCCGGCTCATCGGCAACGCCTGCGCCCAACGCAGCGGGTTCGGCTTTCATCACGATCCCTCAGCGGCGCACCGCAATTGGTACATTCCGCTGACGAAAACGCCTCCGCAGGCTCAAGGTTCCGTTAGCCGGCATTGCAGGCAAGGCCCGTGGTTGGGCCTTGCGATTGGCTTTAGGCGACGGGCGCTGCCAGCGCCGGTGCGGCCTTGGCCGTTTCCTTGCGCACGATCGGTGCCACCCTGGTGCCGTAGAGTTCGATCGCCTTCATGATCTTGGCATGCGGCATGGTGCCGATCGCCATCTGCAGCAGGAAGCGGTCATTGCCGAAGATCTTGTGCTGGGCGACGATCTTCTCGGCCACCTGCTCGGGGCTGCCGACGAACAGGGCGCCGTCCGGGCCGCGAGACTGGTCGAAATGCGCCCGCGATGTCGGGCCCCAGCCGCGCTCGCGGCCGATGCGGTTCATCACCTCCGCCTGCGGGCCGTAAAAATCGTCGGCCGCCTGCTCGGTCGTTTCGGCGATGAAGCCGTGCACGTTGATGCTGGTGGCAAGGCCCGCCGGATCGCTGCCGGCGCGCTTGGCGGCCTCGCGGTAGAGATCGAACAGCGGCGCGAAACGCGCCGGCTCACCGCCAATGATGGCGAGCGCCAGCGGCAGCCCGAGCGCGCCCGCGCGGGCGGCAGACTGTGGCGTGCCACCAATGGCGATCCAGACTGGCAGCCTGTCCTGGAAAGGCCTCGGATAAACGCCGCGATCGTTGATCGGTGCGCGCAGATTACCGGACCAGGTCACCTTCACGCTATCGCGGATGGCAAGCAGGAGGTCGAGCTTTTCGGCGAATAGCTCGTCATAATCCTCGAGGTTGTAGCCGAACAACGGGAAGGATTCGATGAACGAGCCGCGCCCGGCCATGATCTCGGCGCGGCCGCCCGACAGAAGGTCGAGCGTGGCGAACTGTTGGAAGACGCGCACCGGATCATCGGAAGACAGGACGGTGACGGCGCTGGTCAGCTTGATGCGCTTCGAGCGCTCGGCGGCCGCGGCCAGGGCCACGACCGGCGCGGAGGCGGCATAATCGGGCCGGTGATGCTCGCCAAGGCCAAAGACGTCGAGACCGACCTGATCGGCCAGTTCGACCTCCTCGATCAGGTTGCGCAGCCGCTCATGCGGACCGATGGCGCCAGGGCCCGGGTGCGGGCTGACGTCGGCGAAGGTGTAGAGACCGAGTTCCATTAAATGTCATCCTGATGTTGGGTTTTGGCGCTAGACGTAGCGACCGACCGGCCTCGCCGCCAGAGGGGCGGACGGTGAACAGTGCATGTCGGTTTCGGCCGAAAAGGCGTCTCCCGGCTGCAACAGCCAACAATTTCATGGCTGCCATGCCGTTTTGGCGCTTGAACTCTCGGTTTTCGCGCGTATGTAAGCGTCGCGAATTGACTTCAGGGAAGTGGACTTGGCTATCTACAGGGAAAAAGACGTTTTCGAGCGGCGTAACGCCGCAAACGAGGCAAAGAAGGCGCTCCTCGAGCGCTTCAAGGCAAAGCCGGCGGCGGATGATCCCGCGGTGCTGGCGCGGCAGGCCGAACGCAAGGCGATCCTCGAGGCCCGCGAAATCCGCGAGGCTGAAAAGGCACGGCTGAAGCAGGAAAAGCTGGCACGCGAAGCGGTCGAGAAGGCCGAGCGCGAGGCAGCTGCCGAGGCGGCACGTATCGCCGCCGAGGAAGCTGCGCAGGCCGAGGCCAAGATTCGGGAATCCGAAGAGAACGAGCGCATCGCGCGTTTTCTGGCCGACGAAGCCGAACGCAAGGCCAAGCGCGACGCACGCTACGCGGCGCGCAAGCAGCGCACCGGCAGGACGCCTCCGGGCTTCTCCGCCCGCTAGCCTCGCGGCAAGCATCAAATTCAAGAAATTCAAGGTCAGGGTCGCCTCGCAGCGGCCCTGAACGTGCTTGTCCGCCGCTATGGTCAGGCGGCGAACTTCAATCCCATGATGCCGCCGACAATGAGCGCGATGCAGGCTAGCCTGATCGCGGTGGCCGGCTCGCCGAGCAGCCAGATGCCGAGCAGTGCCGTGCCGACGGTGCCGATGCCGGTCCACACCGCATAGGCGGTGCCGACGGGCAGTGCCTTCAGCGCCAGGCCGAGCAGCGTGAGGCTGACGATCATCGAGGCAACGGTCAGCACGGTCGGCACCAGCTTCGAGAAGCCATCAGTGTATTTGAGGCCGATTGCCCAGCCGATCTCGAACAGGCCGGCAAGAAAGAGAAAAATCCAAGACATCGACAACGCTCCATCATGGCATCGGACCGAAAAGTATTTTTCGGAGTCCGATGACCAATCAAACAATGACGGGTCGTCCCGACCGGATTTCGGGGAAGGCGCGAGGTCGTCCTCGCCATGCCAATATAAGAATTTCGGGCGCTCGATCGACAACGACCGGCACACCGTTGCCGGTCGCAATCCCATTCCGAAGCGAATTGGCCGGACCTACTTGTCCTTGAGCTTCATCGCTTTCACCGGCGGCGCCTTGAGGGCCGGAGCCGGGGCGGGCTTCTTGGCGTCCTTCTTCGGCTTGCGGGCTTCCTTGCCTGCCTTCATCGCACCTTTAGCCATGATTCGTTCCTCCGATTGCGGGAAGCGAAGTGAAACAAGAGAACCGCCCGACTGCAAGGGGTTAGCGACTGCCGTCACCGTCAGCGGATCGCTTTCAACCGGTTTCTAGAACTATTCACCGTTTCCTGGAAACGGTGAATAGTTCTAACTCTTTGTTTTGACGCAATTCCCAAGGGAAAACGCTATGCGTTTTCCCGGGAAAACCGCTTCACACTTTTCCTGGAATTGCTCTAATTTGCTCGTAAACCCTGGCGGTCCGTGCCATGGTCATTTTCGCACTGCAGCATCAACCCGTGCCGTCGCCGGGTGATCGTCAGGCAGGCCCTCAGGACGACAATGCGAATCCACATCGGCTGCGAGATGAGCTTCGACTTTCCTCAGGAAACGCCGCTCATCGCAATGCTGAATGTCCACTATTCGCGTGCCTCCGATCTCGAGCGGCCGGATTTCCTGATCTCCAACCCGCCGGTGCCGATAGAGAGCTACCGCGACAGTTTCGGCAACTGGTGCAACCGGTTCGTTGCGCCGCCCGGGCGTTTCACCTTCGGCACCGATGCCGTGATCCGCGATCCCGGCACCTTCGAGATGGGCGACCTGATGGCCTGGCAGCACGAGGTGCGCGACCTGCCGGCGGACACACTGCTGTTTCTGCTGCCCAGCCGGTTTTGCGAGAGCGACCTTCTGGCGAGCGAAGCATGGCGGCTGTTTGGGCATACGCCGCTTGGCATTCCACGCGTCCAGGCGGTCTGCGACTTCGTCCACAATCATATCGTCTTCAACTACGGCAACGCGCGGCCGACACGCACCGCCGCGGAGGCCTATCGCGAACAGAGCGGCGTGTGCCGCGACTACGCGCATCTTGCCGTCACCTTCTGCCGGGCACTCAACATCCCGACGCGCTATTGCACCGGCTACATCAGCGACATCGGCATGCCGAAGCCATGGGCGAGCATGGATTTTTGCGCCTGGATGGAGGTTTATCTCGGCGGCCGCTGGCATGTCTTCGACCCGCGCAACAATGCGCCGCGCATCGGCCGCATCCTGATCGCCTCCGGCCGTGACGCCGCCGACGTGCCGCTGACCCATATTTTCGGGCCGGGCACGCTCGCCGCCTTCAAGGTGTGGACCGAAGAGATCGTCGACTAGCCCGCCTTCCGCCAGCCAATCTCTAACCAGCAATGTCTTTGACGGACGCCAGCCTTGAACGAGCCCGCGGTTCGTGCGTTGTGATGCCTGTGGAGCTTCTGCCGTCTGGCCGTTAGGCTGGGTGCTCATCTAACGGGGACACACACCATGGCTGGGCATGGCGGCTCAAAAAGGGTGATCTACGCGGCGCTGGCCGGCAATCTCGCTATCGCGTTGACCAAGTTTGCCGCCGCCTTCTTCACCGGCAGCTCGGCGATGCTGTCGGAAGGCGTGCATTCGATGGTCGATACCGGCAATGGCGGCTTGCTGCTCTACGGCATGCATCGCGCCGCCCGTCCGGCTGACCGCACGCATCCGCTCGGTCACGGGCGCGAACTCTATTTCTGGAGCTTCATCGTCGCACTTCTCGTCTTTGCCGTGGGCGCCGGGGTCTCGTTCTACGAGGGCGTGATCCACATCATGGCGCCGGAACCGGTCGCCAACGTCAAGGTGAACTATATCGTCCTGGGCCTCTCTTTCCTGTTCGAAGGCAGCTCATGGCTGGTGGCGCTAAAGGAGTTCCGCAAGCAGAAGGGCGAGCAGGGCTGGCTGCGGGCAGTGCAATCGAGCAAGGATCCGAGCGTCTATACCGTGCTGTTCGAGGACAGTGCCGCCCTGCTCGGCCTGATCGTCGCCTTTGCCGGCATCCTGGCGGCCGAACTGCTGAAGAAGCCGGAACTCGACGGCGCCGCCTCGATCGGTATTGGGCTGATCCTTGGCGCGACGGCGATTTTCCTGGCCCGCGAAAGCAAGGGCCTGCTGATCGGCGAGCCGGCGTCGCCCGAAGTGCAGAGACAGGTGCTGGCGATCGCCCAGCAGGATCCGGCGGTGCGGCAGGCGAACGGCGTCCTGACCGTCCATATGGGGCCGGCGGAGATCGTTGCCGGCCTGAGTATCGAGTTCGAGGATCATCTGACGGCGCCGGAGATCGAAGCTTGCGTCGAGCGCCTGGAGGCGCGGCTGAAAAAGGAGATGCCGGAGATCACGCGGCTATTCGTCAAGCCGCAGACCACCGGCACATGGGAAAAGCGGAGCAAGCTGATCGAGACCGCGTCCGATCCGGCGCTGGACTAGCGCCGCGCCATTGCCTCACGGTCTTGCCTTGCTAAGATCAAAGAGACTTTGGAGGAACGACGATGAAAATCGACGGCGGCTGCCATTGTGGCGCCATCACCTACGAGGCGGAGGTCGACCCGGAGAACACCGGAATCTGCCACTGCATCGATTGCCAGCAACTGACCGGAACGGCTTTTCGCGTGACCGTGGGCGCGCCGGAAGGCCAGTACCGGATCACCAAGGGTGCGCCAAAGGTCTATATCAAGACAGGATCGAGCGGCGCCAAGCGCGCGCAGGGCTTTTGCGGCGAGTGCGGCTCGCATCTCTACGCCACATCGGTTGGCGACGGGCCGAAGGTTTATGGCATCCGGGTCGGCACGGCGCGGCAACGTGAACAGTTGGTCCCGAGAAGGCAAAGCTGGCATCGCTCGGCGCTGCCCTGGCTGCCGGAATTCCCGGGTATGACGACCAAGGAAGAGCAGTAGGGGCGGATCCGGCGCCGTCGCTCAGTCGTCGCCTTCGACGACCCTCAGCCTGAGCTGTCCGGTTTTCGAATCGGCGACGCGGGTGCCCGCGTCGACCTTCGCAGCGGGAGCCCGTGACGCCGCGTCCGCGGCGGCATCACCATCGGGTTGCGCGCCGAATTCCAGCGCCTCGATCTTTTGGCCGCGCTTGGTGACCTTCGACGTCGAAACCAGGATGTCGTCGATGTCCTTGGCGGACTGGCCGAAATGGACCTGCAGCTTGCGCACACGCTCGTCGACACGCGCAACGTCCTCCATCAGCCGGATGACCTCGCCCTGGATCAGATGCGCCTGTTCGCGCATGCGGGCGTCCTTGAGGATCGCCTGAATGACCTGGATCGACAGCATCAGCAGCGACGGCGAGACGATGACGACACGGGCGCGATGCGCCTTGTGGACGATCGCCTCGAAATTCTCGTGGATCTCGGCGAACACCGATTCCGACGGCACGAACATGAAGGCGGTGTCCTGCGTCTCGCCCTGGATGAGGTATTTTTCCGATATATCGCGGACATGGATCTCGATGTCGCGGCGGAAGGCCTGCGAGGCGACCTTCTGCAAGTCGGGGCCGTCGGCGGCGCGGATGGCATTCCAGGCTTCCAGCGGAAACTTCGCGTCGATGGCAAGCGACGGCGCGCCGTTCGGCATCTTCACCAGGCAATCGGGCCGGCTGCCGTTCGACAGCGTCGCCTGGAATTCATAGGCGCCGTGCGGCAGGCCGTCGGCGACGATCGCCTCCATGCGCGACTGGCCGAAGGCGCCGCGCGTCTGCTTGTTGGAGAGGATCGCCTGCAACTGCACGACCTGGCCGGCGAGCGACTGGATATTGCCCTGCGCGACATCGATGATCGCCAGCCGCTCCTGCAATTTGGCCAGGCTTTCATGCGTCGATTTGGTCTGCTCGGTCATGGTCTGGCCGAGGCGGCCGGTCATGGCATCGAGACGCTGGCCGATCGACTGCGTCAATTCCGCCTGCCGTGCCCCGAACACTTCGGCGATGGCGCCCATGCGGCCCTGCATCTCGGCCTGCGATTGCAGAATGCCGGCCATCCTTGTTTCGGCATCGCGGGCATGGTCGGCGGCTTCGGCCGCGGCGACGGCGCGCGCCTTGGCCGATCGCCATAGCGCGATGACGAGCGCCACGAACAGGCTGAGGAACAGAAAGGCGCCGAAGGCCAGCGCATGGCCGAGCGTGATCGTGGTGGCGCCAAGCCGGGCGACAGGTTCTGAAAGGATGGTGGTCAGATCATTCATGTGGACAGCATAGATGATTCGCACGGCTGACACAGATCAAAACGTGAACGAGCCTCAAGCCCGGCGGTTGACGCTTTTCGCTGGAGGTCTTAGGTGGAACGCCATGCCGATCAAGCCGCTCATCATCCTTCCCGACCCCATCCTGCGCCAGGTTTCCAAGCCGGTGGAGCGCGTCGACGCACCTTTGCGCAAATTGGCCGACGATATGTTGGCGACCATGTATGACGCCCCCGGCATCGGGCTGGCCGCAATCCAGATCGGCGAGCCGCTGCGCATGCTGGTGATCGATCTCGCCAAGGAAGACGAAGAGCCGGCGCCGCACGTCTTCATCAACCCGGAAATCCTGGAGAGCGCCGATGCGCGGTCCGTCTACGAGGAAGGCTGCCTGTCGATCCCCGATTATTATGCCGAGGTCGAACGCCCGTCCGCCGTGCGAGTCAAATATCTCGATCGCGACGGCAAATTGCAGGAGTTGGAGGCAGAGGGCCTGATGGCGACCTGCCTGCAGCACGAGATCGACCACCTCAATGGTGTCTTGTTCATCGACCACATCTCGAAGCTGAAGCGCGACATGGTGGTGAAGAAATTCAAGAAGCTCGCCAGGGACAAGGCGCCGGGCAAGCTGGTGGGATAGGGCTGGAGTCCACTCCAGGCCTGATGTTGGCGGCACAGCACCAAATGGAGATGCCGATGGCCGACTTCCTGATCAGAGACATTCCCGAGCCTTTGAAACGCGAAATCGAACTGGCGGCACACAATTCGCTCGGCTTTCGTCGCTGAAAGCGCAATTGGCGATGAATACGCCGAGATCATGGACAAAATCGAAGCGGAAAGGAAAAGCGAACTTGGTCGCCCGCGACTTTGACGGCCTTGACCTGAAGATCATAAACCCGTTTGAAGCGGGTGCCTGAGCCGGCTCACGGCGCGAGCAGAAGACAGGATATCGAAAGAAAAATGCCCCTTCGCGTCATCTTCATGGGCACGCCCGAGTTTTCGGTGCCGACGCTGCACGCCATTGCCGAGGCCGGTCACGATGTCGCCGCCGTCTATACGCAACCGCCGCGCGCCGCCGGACGGCGCGGACTGGAACTGACGCCGTCGCCGGTGCAGCGCGAGGCGGAGCGGCTGGGCATCGAGACGCGCACGCCCACATCGCTCAAGAGCGAGGCCGAGCAGGCCGCCTTCCGTGCCTTGCACGCCGATGTCGCCGTGGTCGTCGCCTATGGCTTGCTGCTGCCGAAGGCGATTCTGGACGCAACCCGGCTTGGCTGCATCAACGGCCATGCCTCGCTTCTGCCGCGCTGGCGCGGCGCCGCGCCGATCCAGCGCGCCATCATGGCCGGTGACTTGGAAAGCGGCATGATGGTGATGCGCATGGAAGGGGGCCTGGACACTGGCCCGGTCGGAATGGTTGAAAAATGTACCATCGAACCCGATATGACTGCCGGCGATCTGCATGATCGGTTGATGAGTGTCGGCGCAGCCCTGATGGTGGAAGCGCTAGCGCGACTGGAAAGGAACACCCTGACATTTACCCCACAAGCTGTGGATGGGGTGACCTACGCCAAGAAAATCGATAAATCCGAGACGCGCGTGGACTGGACTCGCTCGGCGAGCGAGGTCCACAATCATATTCGTGGCCTGTCGCCCTTTCCCGGCGCCTGGTCGGAGATAGGAATTGGCGGCCGCCCGGAACGGCTGAAACTGCTTCGCTCGACGCTACCGCAAGGCCTGTCGCTTTCGGAAGATTTGGGCGAGTCGGGAGGAATTCTCGATGACCGACTGACTGTCGCCTGCGGGACAGGCGCGATCAGGCTGGTCGAAGTTCAACGGGCGGGCGGAAGGCCCGCCGCCGCGTCGGAATTCCTGCGCGGGGCCAAGATCGAAAAAGGAATGAAATTCTCATGAGCATGATGTCGATACGCGCGGCGACTCCGCGAGATCGCGAGGCCATTCGCCTCGTCGAGGAGCACGCTTTCGGCCAGCAGGCGGAGGCCGGGCTGGTCGACGCGCTGGTGACCGGCGGCGACGCCGTTGCCGAACTGGTGGCGGAAGAAGACGGCCAGGTGGTCGGCCATATCCTGTTTTCCCGGCTGTTCGTCCAGAGCGGCGGCAAGAACTTCGCGGCCGTGGCGCTGGCACCGCTGGCGGTGGAGCCCTCGTTCCATGGCAGCGGCATCGGCGGCGCGCTGATCCGCGAGGCACATATCCGTCTCCGGGATGGCGGCGAGACGCTGGCCGTGGTGCTGGGCGATCCGGCCTATTACAGCCGTTTCGGCTACAGCCATGCCCGCGCCGAAAAGTTCGAGAGCGAGTATCAGGGCGAGGCACTGCAGGCACTGGCCTGGGGCGATGCCCCGGAAGCCGGCAGGCTGGTCTACGCCTCGGCCTTCGGCTCGGCACTCGCCGCCTAGGCGAGTGCAAATTGCCGCGTTTTCGCCTCGACATCGAATATGACGGCAGCCTGTTTGCCGGCTGGCAGCACCAGGCGGATCAGCCTTCGGTGCAGCAGGCGATCGAGCAGGCAATCGAAAAATTCTGCGGCGAAACGGTCAGGCTGCGCGCCGCTGGCCGCACCGATGCCGGCGTGCATGCGACCGCCCAGGTCGCGCATGTAGACCTCGTCAAGGCGTGGCCCAACGACAAGGTGCGCGACGCCGTCAACGCCCATCTGCAGGCGGCCGGCGCGCGCGTCGTCGTGCTCAAGGCGACGGTCGTCGCCGACGGTTTCGACGCGCGCTTCTCGGCCACCGGCCGCCACTATCTCTACCGCATCCTCAACCGCCGCGCGCCGGCCGCGCTCGACAAGGGCAAGGTGTGGTGGGTGCCGAAGCGGCTCGACGCCGTCGCCATGCACGAAGCGGCAAAGGTCCTGCTCGGGCGACATGACTTCACCACCTTCCGCTCGACCCAGTGCCAGGCGAACAGCCCGATCAGGACGCTGGAGCGGCTCGATGTGAGCCGGCAAGATGACGTGATCGAGGTAAGGGCCTCGGCGCGCTCCTTCCTGCACAATCAGGTGCGCTCGATGGTCGGTTCCCTCAAGCGCGTCGGCGACGGCGGCTGGACCGCGGCCGACATGAAAGCGGCGCTCGAGGCGCGTGACCGCGCCGCCTGCGGCCAGGTGGCACCACCCGACGGGCTGTTTCTCATCGGCGTCGATTATCGGGGCGTCGATTATCCTGAGGTCGACTACCCGGAGACGAACCCGGAAAGGCTCTGAGCCCCGACATCGTCCGGCACGGTGATGCCGAGCAGCGTCTGCAGCCCGAACAGCACCAACAGCGAGGCGATGAACATGCCGACGAAAACGGCGGTGCCGGTCGCTGCGCCCCTGCCGATTGTGGCGTTGGTCATGCGCCAGGTCAGAACCATCGACAGGGCAAACAAAAGCAGCGACACAAGGCTCGAAACCTGGCTCGCGGACGAGAGGAAGAGTCTGATCAGCGCCGAGGGCAGCATCAGCCAGGCGGTGATGGCCGAAGCCCAGTTGCTGGCGACGACATAGTGGACGAAGCGGCCGCCAATCCCGGCGCGCGGCGCAACCAGGGCCAGAACGATCAGCGGCAGCACCCAGGAGCCGATGTCGACCGTCGCCAGACGCACCAGCATGCTGAAGCGCCCCACGAAAGCGTCGGGATCGCCGATCTCATTGGCGATGCCGACCCAGCCGACGATCAGCGCCGGTGCCGCAACGACAATGGCGAAAAACGAATTCCAGAAACCATCGGCCGACAGGTCGAGCAGGCGCAATCCGTCGGGCTTGCCGAGCATCAGCCGCCAGGCGCCCGTCAGCGAAGCTTGGGTTTCGTCCGCCGAAAGCATGTTGCTCAGTCCTGTCCGAACCAGTCTTCGATGAAGCGCTGATAGATTTGCGTCAGCGTTTCGAGATCGGCAATGGCGACGCGCTCGTCGACCATGTGCATGGTCTTGCCGACCAACCCGAACTCGACCACCGGGCAATAGTCCTTGATGAAACGCGCGTCGGACGTGCCGCCGGAAGTCGACAACGTCGGCTCCTTGCCGACCGTCGACTTGATCGAGCCGCAGAGCGTTTCGATCAGTTTGTCGTCGCGGGTCAGGAAGACATGGCTCGGCCTGTCGCGCCAGACGAGCTCATAGTCGACCGGAGTCTTCTTGGCCTGCCGGTACTTCTTGCGCCTGGCCGCCTGGTCGAGCCGGTTGTGGATCTCGGCCTGCAGGGTCTCGGCCGTCCAGGTGTCGTTGAAGCGGATGTTGAAGGTCGCGGTCGCCCTGGCCGCGATGACATTGGTGGCCGGATTGCCGACATCGATGGAGGTAATCTCCAGATTGGTCGGCTGGAAATCCCTGGTGCCCTTGTCGAACACAGGATGCAGCAAGGCGTCGACCAGGCTCATCAAGCCGCGCACCGGATTGTCGGCAAGCTGCGGGTAGGCGACATGGCCCTGGCGGCCATTGACTGATATGGCCCCGGACATCGAGCCGCGCCGGCCGATCTTGATCATGTCGCCGAGCGTATCGGGGTTGGTCGGCTCGCCGACAAGGGAGGCATCCCATTTCTCGCCCCTGGAAGCCGCCCATTCGAGCAGCTTGACCGTGCCGTTGATGGCGGGGCCTTCCTCGTCGCCGGTGATCAGCAGCGAGACCGATCCTTTCGGGCCGCCATTGGTCTCGACATGGCGTGCCACGGCGGCGATGAAACAGGCAATGCCGCCCTTCATGTCGACCGCGCCACGGCCATACATCTCGCCATTGGCGATCTCGGCGGCGAAGGGCGGATGCGTCCAGGCGGCTTCGTCACCGACCGGCACCACGTCGGTGTGGCCGGCGAACATCAGATGCGGGCCGTTGCCGGACCGTCGCGCATAGAGGTTCTCGATATCGGGCGTGCCGTCTTCGGAAAACACCGGCCGATCGACCAGGAAGCCGAGCGGCTTCAGCATCGCCTCCAGCGCGGTCAGCGCGCCGCCCTCGTTGGGCGTTACCGAAGCACAACGGATAAGGGCGGCGAGGTTTTCGGCGGGATCGGTCGGCAGCGTCATGGCAAAAGCGATAGTCGAAAGCGGAGGGCCTGTCACGGCCAGACATAGGGGCCAGCCTCATGGCTGGCGATACCGCCGATATTATGGTTTTCATGTCGTATAGCTGCGACCCGGTGCGGGCGACAGGATGGCAGACCAGGACAAAAGAATCGTCATTGCCGGCGCCGGCAGCATCGGCTGCTATGCCGGCGGCTGCCTGGCGCTCTCCGGGCGCCGGGTGATTCTGCTGGCCCGGCCGCGTGTCGATGCGGCGTTGCGGCAGGGCGGGTTGCGGGTCAGCGACCTCCAGGGCCGCGATCGCTCTATCAAGCCGGAGGCGCTTGCCGTCACCGCCGATCCGGCCGCTGCCCTGCCGCAGGCCGACGTGATCCTGGTCACGGTCAAGAGCGGCGCGACGCAGGATATGGCAACCCTCATCAAGGCCCATGCCCACCCGGATGCGGTGGTGGTGAGCCTGCAGAATGGCGTCGACAATGCCGAAAGGCTGCGCGCCGGGCTAGCCGGGCGAACGGTGCTGGCCGGCATGGTGCCGTTCAATGTCGTGCAGTCCCCGGATGGCGAACTGCCGCTGCGCGTTCACCGCGCCAGCGACGGCAAGGTGATGGTCGAAGACGGCGACGCCGGCCTGGTCGGCCTGCTCGGTGTCGAAGGGTTTGCGGTCGAAGCCCATGGCGACATGAAGGCCGTGCTGTGGGGCAAGCTGCTGATGAATTTGAACAACGCGCTGGTGGCGCTGTCGGACTTGCCGCTGGCAACCGAATTGGCCGATCGGGGCTGGCGGCTGATCCTGGCCCGTCAGATCGACGAGGCGCTGCAGGCGATGAAAGCATCCGGCATCGAGCCGGCGCGGATTGCCGGCTTGCGGCCATCCCTGCTGCCGAAGGTGCTCAGGCTGCCGGACTGGCTGTTCAAACTGCTGGCCCGGCGCATGCTGGCGATCGACCCGCGGGCGCGCTCGTCGATGTGGGACGATTTGCAGCGCGGCCGGCCGACGGAGATCGACGACTTGCAGGGCGCGATCCTGCGGCTGGCGGATAAAGCCGGCACGCCGGCGCCGATGGTCAAGCGGATCACCGCGCTGGTGCGCGCGGCGGAATCGGAGCGGCTTGGCTCGCCGGGCCTGGCGCCGGAACAGATTGTTGTACCGCCGGCCGGCCGTCGATCAACGTGATCTTCTGCCAGATTTTACGCGACAGGTTGGACGCCAGGTTCTCGATGTCGTTGACGCCGTCGATGACGATGTCGTCATTGACCGACTGCGCGAACAGCGCGGCGATCTTGCCGGTGATCGACAGCATTTCGGAGCAATAGTCGAGATAGCGCGCCAGGTCGGCGGCATTGGTGATGCGCGCCGGCGAATGCACCGTCGGCCTGAAATCGGCCGAAAGGGCCGCCGGATCCTTGGTCAGCTGGTGCATGTCGATGACATGGATCAGCGAACGCAGGCCGTGCAGCTGGCGAAAGACTCTTTTGCGCTTGATACGCTCCTCGGTGCGGATCAGGGCAAGTAAGCCCAACACAGCGAGTATGACGGTGTTGATCGAAGCCTCTATGCCTTGCACCGACTGCAGGGCATCGTGGGTTCCCGAAATGCGGTCGATCGGCAATATGGTACCGACGAACAGGAACACCAGCACACCCGCGACGAAGGCGGCGCCAATGAGCCCGCGCAGCCACCAGATCGGTGCTTCGAGCACCTTGGCCGCCTTGGCCAGATCGCGTGACAGCGAGACCAGTTCGGCGGCGACGCCACGCAATCCCGCATCGGGGAAACGGTCGGCGATCCGCTCTTCCAGCCGCTCGGCGGTCCCGACGATCAGTTTCGGATCAAGCGTGCGGTAGCGCATGTCCGATCGGTCCTCAGTGTTGCGCCGGCTCGTTGGTGCGCCGGCCATAGCGGTTGGGCCCAGGCTGCCCTGGAAACAGGCACAACACAAGGAAGGCGACGATCGAGACCACCGGCACGAACAGGATCAGCGCGGCAATTCCCGGCTTGTCCAGGTCGTGCAGCCGTTTAACCGCCAGCGCGATGTTCGACCACAGCGAGGCGATGAAGGCGACAAAGAAGATGAACGACCACATGTTGCTCTCGGGCGAGCCCTCCGGCACCAGCGTGAAGCGATAGAGCGGGAAGGCCTGGATGATGGCGACGAGCAACCCGCCAAGAAAATAGGCCGCGCGGCTGACGCGGCCCGATATTTTGAAGAAAAGCCAGGTGAGTGATCTGTCAGGCAAGCGGATCCGGTCCATATTGATTGGCGCCCCTGGCGCCTTCGAGAATGCCGCATTCCACCAGAAACCAGATCGGGCCGATGAAAGGCACCAGCATGATCAAGCTCCACCAGCCCGACTTGCCGCGATCATGCCAGCGCTTGGCGTAGACTGCGAGTGCGAAATAGATCGAGGCCAGAGCGACGAGAATGCCGACGATGCCGATCTGGGCGCCGCTGGCCGTGGTGATGCGTGTGCCAAGCATCGCATCGAGAATAAAGGCAACGATGCCAATGACGATGAAAACTCCAATCGCGGCCCAGAACTTGCCCCGGTTGATGCGGCCGTCGAAACTCGTCAGCAGATATTTCCAGTCCATGTCACCCCTCCATGTTGAACCAGCGCGACGGATTGTCGCGCCGGCGGAAGGTGCGCCCGCTTTGCGCAAAGATCAATCGCGCAGCAATTCGTTGATCGAGGTCTTGGAACGGGTCCTGGCGTCGACCCGCTTGACGATGACGGCGCAGTAGAGGCTTGGACCCGGCTCTCCGTTCGGAAACGGCTTGCCAGGCAGCGAGCCGGCGACGACGACGGAATTCGGAGGCACTTCGCCATAGAAAATCTCGCCGGTGGCGCGGTCGACGATCTTGGTCGACTGGCCGATGAAGACGCCCATGCCGAGCACCGAGCCTTCGCGCACGATGCAGCCCTCGACCACTTCAGAGCGCGCGCCGATGAAGCAATTGTCCTCGATGATGGTCGGGCCGGCCTGCATCGGCTCCAGCACGCCGCCAATGCCGACGCCGCCGGACAGATGCACGTTCTTGCCGATTTGGGCGCAGGAGCCGACCGAGGCCCAGGTGTCGACCATGGTGCCGGTATCGACATAGGCGCCGACATTGACGAAGGACGGCATCAGCACGGCGCCCGGCGCGACATAGGCCGAACGGCGCACGATCGACGACGGCACGGCACGGAAGCCCGCCTTCTCGAAGTCGACGGCGCCCCAGCCATCGAACTTCGACGGCACCTTGTCCCACCACACGGCCTCGCCCGGGCCGCCCTTGATGATTTCCATCGGGTTGAGCCGGAACGACAACAGCACGGCCTTCTTCAGCCACTGGTTGACATGCCATTTGCCGTCGGCCTGCCGCTCGGCGACGCGGACGGTGCCACGGTCGAGCAGGTCGAGCGCCGACTGGATGGCATCGCGCGCTTCGCCGCGCGTCGTCGTCGAAATCGTGTCGCGTTCCTCGAAGGCCGTCTCAATGGTCTTTTCGAGGCTCGCAAGATCGGGCTTCGACATGAATTCGCTCCATTACCAAGCTGTTAAGGGGCTGCGCCTTAACCTGTTTTGAAAGGCGCGCGGACCGCTGGCAGGCTTTGCCTGCCTGGGTCTTTGCTGTAGCAGGTTCTTGTCGCAAACCGTCGGACACTTTTGCGGAACCTGCTTATGTTAAGGCTCAATGAGGGTCAATCGCGGCTGCGCCATGGGACGGCGCAACTGAAAAATTTGGACGGGTAAGGCAATTATGACTCCTATGGAAAAGGCGGGGTGGACCCCGCTGCCGCATTCGGACGAGGATCTGGAGCGGTCGAAGAGCGTGCCGGATACGCCGCAGACGCGTGCCGAAACATACCGGCTCGCCTGGAACGATCCAGACTTCATGACGCGGCGCGAATTGCGCGCGGTCAGGTTGCAGCTGGAACTCTTGAAGCCTGAGATGATCCTGGCCGAGCGCGGTATCCGTTCGACGGTGATCCTGTTTGGGGGCGCACGCCTGCCCGAGCCCGGCGGCGAGGCCTGGGCGGCCAAGAACGAAACGCAGAGAAAGAACCTCGAGGAAAACAGCAAATACTACGAGGAGGCGCGCAAATTCGCCCGCCTCTGCTCGCAGCATTCGGCCACATCACACTACCGCGAATATGTCGTGGTGACCGGCGGCGGACCCGGCGTGATGGAAGCGGGAAACCGCGGCGCCGACGATGTCGGCGCGCCGTCGATCGGCCTCAACATCGTCCTGCCGCACGAGCAGGCGCCGAACATCTATGTGACGCCGGAGCTCTGCTTCAACTTCCACTATTTCGCCATCCGCAAGATGCATTTCGTCATGCGCGCCAAGGCTGTCGCGGTATTCCCCGGCGGCTTCGGCACGATGGACGAGTTCTTCGAGACGCTGACCCTGATCCAGACCGGACGCATGGAGCGCGTGCCGGTGATCCTGTTCGGAAAATCCTTCTGGAAACGGGCGATCGATCTCGACTTCCTCGCCGAGCAAGGCACGATCAGCCCCGGCGACCAGGATATCATCGATTTCGTCGACACCGCCGACGAGGCCTGGGGGATCATCAGCCGCTTCTATAAGTTAGGGGAATAGGGCTGGGAATCGGAGAACTGGGGAATTGAGGAATGAGGGGGATTGCGGTCTCTGCGTTCCGGATCGATTCCCCAATTCGTCAGTTCTTCAATTCTTCAATTCCCTACCCCCTCCTCCACAATCGCCGTGAGAAACGTCGCGAGATCGTCGGTGACGAAATCGACATCATCCTCGTTGGCCGGGTCGCGCTCCCAGATTTCCGAAAAGGTCGGCTCGAAATTGCGTGGCACGACAAGCACCGTGGTCATGCCCAGCGACTTCGGCACCGCAAGATTGCGGGCAAGGTCTTCGAACATCACCGCATTGTGGCCGATGACGGAATGAAGTTCGGCGAACTTCTCGTAGGTCTGGCGTGCCGGCTTGGGATTGAGCCCCGCGGCGACGATATCGAAGATGGCGTCGAAATGGTCGAGAATGCCGAGCTGGCGCGCGGTGCGTTCGGCATGCCTGCGGTCGCCATTGGTGAAGATGAACTTGCGGCCCGGAAGCTGGCGGATGGCGGTGCCGAGGACGGGATCGGGCACCAGCCATGAGTAATCGATGTCATGGACCTTCTCGAGGAAATCGTCGGGGTCGATGCCGTGGCGCGTCATCAGCCCGTTCAGCGTCGTGCCATATTCGCGGTAGAGTTCCTTCTGCAATTTGCGCGCGTCGTCGCGCGGCAGCGCCAGGAGTTCGCCGACATAGGCGGTCATCTTGACGTCGATCTGCGAGAACAGGTTCGAATGATGCGGATAAAGCGTGTTGTCGAGGTCGAACACCCAATCGGTGACATGGGCGAAGCGGGCGGGGTCGGGGAGCGTGGTCATGCGCTCCTTATGGCATGAAACGGGCAGCCTGAAAGAGACTTTATCCACAACTTCTGCTCGCTGAGGTTGCGTAAATTGCCTCACGATTCAAATTTTATGCATCCGGGAAAGGTGGCCTTCAGGGCTTGCTGGCACAGAGACGGTCTTGTGGGAGCAAGCGATGAACAGCATAATTCTGAGATCCGCCGCCGTTGCTTTCGCCTCTGTGGCGGCCTCTCTCCTTTTGACGCTGATCATCGTTCCGGCGATGGGATTTCCGGTCAACCGCACGATCTGGCTGACCTCCACGCTCTGTCCGCTGGTGCTGACATGGGCCGCCAGCGCAAGCACTTTCTGGCAAAGCGACAGGCTGAAAAACGCGCATCGCGAGCTAGCTCGCGCGCATGCCCAGCTCGCCGCCGCGCATCGCCGCCTCGCCGAAAAGGCGAGCCGCGACGACATGACCGGCATGCTCAACCGGGAAAGCTTCTTTGCCGCGCTCGACAGTTCGCGCCGCAAGTCCGATCGCGGCGCGCTGCTGATCATCGACGCCGACCACTTCAAGAAAATCAACGATAATTTTGGCCACCTGACCGGCGATGACGCGCTGCTTTTGATCGCCAGCGCGATCCAGCGCGGCGTGCGCAGCGGCGATGTGCTCGGCCGCATCGGCGGCGAGGAGTTCGGTACCTTCCTGATCGGCGCCACCGAGCAGGAGGCCAAGCGCATCGCCGAGCGCATTCGCCGTGAAGTCGAGCTGATCCGCTTCCGGCCCGTCGACGAGCGGACCATTCCGCTCACCGTCAGCATCGGCGGCACCGTCTGTGGCGAGGATGTCAGCGTATCGGATCTGATGCGCGCCGCCGACCGGCGCCTCTACCAGGCCAAGCACCAGGGCCGCAACTTGACGATCCTCGACACGGACATTTCCGAAGCGGCCTGATCAGGCGGCCGATACGCTGGACCGTTAAGGAAATTCTAACCCTGTTTGTACTCGGTTGCACCGTCTACGCGGGGTTTTCGCTGCTTTGTAGTGAAGCTTGGCACGATACTGGCTTCCGCAGCGATGCATGTGTCGCTCAGGGAAACTGTCGTTCCGGAACGTCCATGCGTAGCCGAGGCCCCCATCCAAGAGACCGGTCATGAGTTTCTTCATCAAAAGAATATCACGCCGCACGCTCATGCAGGCGCTGATGATCGCACTGCCCGCATTGTCACTGTTCCGCAAGCTGCCTGACGCCGATGCTTCGCATGCCGATCCATCCCGCGCCGATCCATCCCGGGCCGACCCGAACGAGATCGTCGAGGTCAATGGCTGGATCCTGAAGCGGAGCGACCTGGCATGATCTTCGACAGCTACGCAGCGTATCGCGCCGCGAACTTCACCCCCAAGGTCTGCATCCTCGGCTCCGGCCCGGCCGGCACAACCATTGCTCGCAAGCTCGGCGCCGCCGGCATTCCGGTGGTGGTGATGGAGGCCGGCTCGCGTGAGTTCAGCGACGAGTCGCAGGATTTCTACCGTGGCACCACGGTCGGCGATTTCTATTTCGATCTCGACATCACCCGGCTGCGGTTCATGGGTGGCAGTTCCAACCACTGGGCCGGCTGGTGCCGCGTGCTCGACAAACAGGATTTCGAGCCGAAGGCCTGGGTGCCCGATACGGGCTGGCCGATCCGCCGCGCCGACATCGAGCCCTATCTGCCGGAAGTGCGCGCTATTCTCGACCTTCCGGCCCTCCGGCCGGACATGCCGATCTCCGACGACATTCGCTGGGTGCAGCTGATCAAGAGCCCGGCTGTGCGCTTCGCCGAGAAATTCGGCGACGAACTCGACAAAGCCAGCAACATCGCCGTGGTGCTCAACACCTGTGCCACTGAACTTGCCGGCAACGGCCGACGCGTGACCGGCGCCAGGCTGTGGTCGAACGGGCAGGATGCCGGCTTCTTCAGCGCCGATTATTTCATTGTCTGCACGGGCGGACTGGAGAATTCGCGGCTGCTTTTGTGGTCGAACCAGCGCTCGAACGGCGGCGTCGTGCCGAATGCGACCACGCTTGGCCGTTACTGGATGGAGCACCCGACCTTCGAGGGCGGCAACGCCATCCTGGCCGATTATGGTGCGTTCGAGGTCGATGCCGCCAACGAGGCCTTCTTCTCGCCGACGCTTGCCGCCATGGAGCGCCTGCGGATCATGAATTTCGGCATCAGGCTGATCGAAACGCCGTATCCCGGCGTCAAGAACCTGATCGCCGATCTCGCCTGCACGGCACCCAACATGGCCGAATGGATGTCTTCAAAGCTTAGCCAGAATCTGCGCTGCGCGGCGCAGCTCTATGTCGCCTGGGAACAGGCGCCGCTGGTCTCCAACCGGGTCGAGCTGTCGAAGACCGATGTCGACCATACCGGCGTGCCGCGCATCGAGTTGCACTGGAAGAAATCGGAGGTGGAACGCCGCACCCTGCTCGAAGGGCTCAGACTGTTCGGCACGACGCTGATCGAGAAGAATCTCGGCCGAGTGCGCATTGCCGACTGGATCGCCAACGGTCAGGACTACCCGACCAATGACGAGACGGCGGGCCATCACCACATGGGCGGCACACGTATGGGCACGGACGTCATCAAGAGTGTCGTCGACGCCAATTGCAAGGTACACGGCATGGACAATCTCTATGTCGGCGGCTCCTCGGTGTTCTGCACATCGGGCCAATGCAATCCGACGACGACGATCACCGCACTGGCCTGCCGGCTGGGCGACCATCTGAGCAAGGTGGTCACCGTCTGACGGTTCCACGGCAATTTTTTGGGATTTGAGGGACAATGCCGGCGCCCGTGATGGTCGCGGCGGATGATATCGCGCTTCGTCAACGCCGCCCTCGACCTGCAGCGCGCCCAGCTGGCGCGGCTGAAGGCCGAGGCCGGCTGAGGCGTCAGACCGTCGCCGGATCGAGTGCCGGCTGGCCCTTGCGGCGGGCGACGATCGCCTCGAAGTCGGCGGTCTGGAAGGCATCGCGCAAGGCGTCGAACGACGGCAGCACGAAATAGGCGCGCTGGAACTTGTCGATCTCGTAGCCGGTGCGCATCACCGTTTCCAGGTCGAAGGGCACGTGGTGGGCGTCCTTGCCGTCGACCGCGAATTGCAATTCGGTGAACGACGACATCAGGCCGGCGCCAAAGGCTTTCAGCGGCTGGCCGGCCTCCTGCATCAGGCCGTATTCGGCCGTGTACCAGTAGAGCCGGGTGATCATCTCGTCGCCGCCCAGCGCAATGATGTCGCCGGCCTTGCGGCCATACATCTGCATGAAGTCGGCAAACACCGGCTGCGACAGCACCGGCACGTGGCCGAAGAAGTCGTGGAACATATCCGGCTCGACGATGTAGTCGAGTTCCTGCCTGGTCCGCAGCCAGTTGGTGACCGGGAAGCGGCGATTGGCGAGATGGTCGAAGAAAGGGGCCGCGGGAATGAGACCCGGCACGGCAACGATCTCCCAGCCGGTCAGCTTGCGCAGCTTGGCGCTGACCTCCTCGAAATCGGGGATGCGGTCGAGCAGGCCGAGCTTCTCGACGCCGTCGAGATAGGAGTGGTGCGCGAGCTTGCGCGTCAGTTTGGTCTGGCGGTCGCACAGCGTGCGCCACACCGCCTGCTCCTCGGCGCTGTAATCGTAACCCTGCGCCACGGTGAAATCGGCACGGCAGACCGAATAGTCGCCGCGAAGGCCTTGGGCAGCGCAATCGCGGGCGTATTCGGCAACGCTCATCGTCGTCATGGTTTTTCTCCTCGCAATCATGAATGGCGAATGGTCTGAAAGACTAACCGGATTTGCCGAGGCAAATCGGTTTTGATGGTGGCTTAAGCGTGATATTCTGGATAATATTCCCTCAGAAAAAACGAATGCGGAGTGAAAATGCCTCAATTCGATGATTTCGAGATCAAGATGCTCGACGTCCTGCAGCGCGACGGACGCAAGCCGGTGTCCGAGCTGGCGCAAGAGATCGGCCTGTCGACGACGCCGTGCGCGCGGCGTTTCGAGGCGCTGCAGGATGCAGGCATCATCAAGGGCTTTGCCGCGGTGATCAGCCGCCGCGCGGTCGGGCTGATGGTCGAGGTGTTCATCCAGGTGCGCCTTGTCAGCCACAGCGACGGCTCGCCCGAAAGCTTCATCGCCGCCGTCCAGCGCATGGATGAGGTGTCCTCGTGCTGGACGATGACCGGCGACCACGATTTCCTGCTGCAAGTCATGGTGCCGTCGGTCGACGAGCTCAACGCCTTCGTCATGCACCGGCTGATGCGGCTCGACGGCGTGCGCGACGTCCACACCCAGCTCGTGCTGCAAAACATCAAGGGACCCGGCCACGTGCCGCTCGCACACCTCAAGCGGTGATGGTGCCTGCCTTCCGTATTCCTGCGGGAAAGCTGCACGCAAACTGCTGAAACGGGCCAAGCGCGTGTCCACATCGCCAGCCAGTTTGCGCGGACCAACTGCCCAGGAGGTCCGCCATGAAAATCGTCCTGATCAATCCGCCGCACACCGCCATCGGCAGCCGCGTGCCCGACGACCACTTGCCGCCGCTCGGCCTGCTGGCGCTCGGCGGCCCGCTGATCGATGCCGGCCATCAGGTGCGGCTCGTCGACGCTGAATTCGGGCCGATGCCGCTTGATGGCGTCGTGCGCAATGCACTGCAAGACCATCCCGACTTCGTCCTGATCGGCCATTCCGGCTCGACCTCGGCGCACCCGACCGCCCTGCTGATCGCCAAGATGATCAAGGAGCGCGAGCCGGCGACCATCATTATCTATGGCGGCGTCTTTCCGACCTATCACTGGCGTGACATCCTGGCTGAAACGGACGTCTTCGACTTCATCGTGCGCGGCGAGGGCGAGGCGACCGTCGTGGCGCTGGTCGAGGCGCTGGAAATGCACCAGCCGCCGGCGAGCGTGGCCGGCATCGCCTATCGCGACGATCTGCGCCGTCCCTTCGCGACGCAGCCGGCCATGACCATTGCCGAGCTCGATGCCTACCGTGTCGGCTGGGAGCTGATCGATCACGGGCGCTACAGCTATTGGGGCGGCAAGCGTGCCGTGGTCATGCAGTTCTCGCGCGGCTGTCCGCATCTGTGCAACTATTGCGGCCAGCGCGGCTTCTGGACCCGCTGGCGGCATCGCGACCCCGTCGAATTCGCGCAAGAGATCGCCTGGCTGCACCGCCAGCACGGCGTCGAGCTGATCAACCTCGCCGACGAAAATCCGACGGTTTCGAAGAAGGCCTGGCGCGCCTTTCTCGACGCCCTGATCGCCGAGAACGTACCGGTGCTGATCGTCGGCTCGACCCGCGCCGACGACATCGTGCGCGATGCCGACATCCTGCATCTCTACCGCAAGGCCGGCGTTATCCGCTGGCTGCTCGGCATGGAAAACACCGACGAACAGACGCTTCAATTGATCCGCAAGGGCGGCAGCACCTCATCCGACCGCGAGGCGATAAGGCTGCTGCGCCTCAACGGCATTCTGTCGATGGCGACCTGGGTGGCCGGCTTCGAGGAGGAGGGGTTTCGCGACCTGTGGCGTGGCTTTCGCCAGTTGATCGCCTACGACCCGGACCAGATCCAGGCGCTTTATGTGACGCCGCATCGCTGGACGCCGTTCTTCAGGATCGCGCGGGACCGCAAGGTGATCCAAAGGGACGCCCGGCTGTGGGACTACAAGCATCAGGTGCTGCTGATGACGCGGCTGAAGCCTTGGATGCTGTTCTTCAGCGTCAAGCTGATCGAGTTGGCGGTGCAGTCGCGGCCGAAGGCGCTGGCGCGCATCCTGTTCCACAAGGATCCCGAGCAGCGCCACTCGATGCGCTGGTACACGCAGATGGGCCGCCGCGTCTGGTTCCGTGAGGTGTGGGGTTTTCTGGTCCGCGACATCAGGGTGAAAGACGGCCCGACGCTTGCTGAATTCTGGGGCGCGCCGCAGGACACCGAAGAGGAGTCCATGACCGTTCGACGCCCGGCGCGCAAGCCGGCTGAACCCGCGCCGCAGCGCGGTACCGGCATGCAACTTCCTGCCGAATGAGTCTCCAGTCCGTGCCGTTCAGGGCACGATCAGCGTGCCGGCGCCGTGTTCGGTGAACAGCTCGAGCAGCACCGAATGCGGCGTCTTGCCGTTGAGGATGACGACGCCTTCGACGCCGCGCTCGATCGCTTCGATGCAGGTTTCGACCTTGGGGATCATGCCGCCCGAGACCGTGCCGTCCTTGATCAGCGCCTTGGCCTCGGCCACGGTCAGCTCGTCGATCAGCTTCTTGTTCTTGTCGAGCACGCCCGGCACGTCGGTGAGGAACAGCAGGCGCGTCGCCTGGCAGGCGCCGGCAATGGCGCCGGCGAAGGTATCGGCATTGATGTTGTAGGTGTGGCCGTCGCGGCCGGGTGCCACCGGCGCCAGCACCGGGATCATTTCGGAGCGCGCCAGAAGATCGAGCAAGGTGCGGTCGACCTCGACCGGCTCGCCGACAAAGCCGAGATCGAGCACGCGCTCAATGTTGGAATCCGGGTCGATCATCGTCTTGCGGGCTTTTTCGGCAAAAACCATGTTGCCGTCCTTGCCGCACAGGCCGATCGCCCATTCGCCCTCGGCGTTGATCAGGGCGACGATCTCCTTGTTGATCGAACCGGCCAGCACCATCTCGACGATCTCGACCGTCTTCTGGTCGGTGACGCGCAGGCCGCCCTCGAACTTGGATTCGATGCCCATCTTGGCCAGCATGGCGCCGATCTGCGGACCGCCGCCATGGACGACGATCGGGTTGACGCCGGATTGCTTCAGAAGCGCGATGTCGCGGGCGAACGCCTTGCCGAGTTCGATATTGCCCATGGCATGGCCGCCATATTTCACCACGACCGTCTTGTTCTCGTAGCGCTGCATGTAGGGCAGCGCCCGCGACAGCAGGGCAGCCTGCATTTCGGCGGTGGCGGTTATTTCCGTCATCGGCTTGGTTCCCTGGAGAGCGGTAAAGACGGCGGCGTCTTAGCGGGAATTGGCGCCGCCCGCAAATGGCTTTGCTGTCATATTCGAGCGCCTCACGACCTCGTCATCATGACGGCACCTTCAGCGGCGCCCTGCGGCCCAGCCAACCCGAGATCTTCTCCATCTGCGCGGCGAGCGACAGCAGCGTCTCCTCGTCGCCCGGGCGGCCCGCCGCCTGGATGCCGAGCGGCAGGCCGGCATCGGTGACATGGACCGGCAGTGCGATCGACGGCTGGCCGCTGACATTCTGGATCGCCGGCCAATGGGTGAACCAGAGGCTCTTGTCCATCAGCTGGCCGAAGAAGGGCTTCAGCTTCAGCAAGCGCGTCAGGTGAAGCTTGTCGAGCAGGTTCTCGATGAGCTCGTCGGCGCCTTTCGGATCCATGGCGCCGCAGGCGAGCGGCGGGTGGGCAATGATCGGCATCAGCACGGCATCATATAGCGCGGTCTCCGAGATCAGCTGCCGTGAAGCGGCATGCAGCCGCTGCAGGTCGGCATAGGTCTCGCCGGCCGATACCATCTCGCCCAACCTGCCGAGCACGCGCGTCGCCCGCTCGATGTCACCCGTAACGGAACGGCCGACGCGCAGCGCTTCCGCACGCATCGTGCCGGCGACGGCCGAGGCAACCGTCCGGCAGAAGCCGGCGAGGAAATCGCGCCCTATGAAGGGCAGGTCGATCTCCTCGACCGTATGACCGCCCTCGCGGGCGAGCGCGACCGCCGTGTCGAGCGCCTTGAGCGTCTCATCCGAAATCGGCAGGCCAAGCGGCGATTTGCGGTACACGGCCAGCCTGAGCTTGCCGGGATCGCGCGCCGCGGCCGCCGTGAACGTGCCTTTCGGCGGCGGCGCGGCATAGGGCGACAAAAGGTCGGGACCGTGGGTGAGGTCGAGCAGCAACGCGCTATCGCGCACCGAACGGGTGAGCGCATGGTCGACCACCATGCCGTACCAGCTTTCGCTCACCAGGGGCGTCAGCGGTATGCGGCCGCGCGACGTCTTCAGGCCGACAAGCCCGGTGCAGGCGGCGGGGACCCTGATCGAGCCGCCGCCATCCGAGGCGTGCGCCACCGGCACGACACCCGCGGCGACCAGTGCCGCCGCACCACCCGACGAGCCACCGCTGGTATGGCCGGTGTTCCACGGATTGCAGGTGATGCCAAAGGCCTTGGACTCGGTCATCAGCCGCAGCCCGTGCTCCGGCGACGTCGAGGTGACGATCGGAATGAGCCCGGCGGCGAGATAGCGGTCGGTGAGCGCCGAATCGACGTCGGCCAGCCATGCCGGAATGCGGCTGCCGCCATGCGTCGATACGCCCTTGATGGCGATGCCGAGGTCCTTGATGGCGAACGGGACGCCGGCCAGCGGCAGCGAGCGGTCGACGGTCCTTGCGCGGGCGCGAGCGGCATCATAGAGCGGCTCGGCCGTGGCGTTGATGTCGGGACGGGTGGCCTCGGCGCGGGCGATCGCGGCCTCGGTCAGCTCGATGGGCGAGACCTCGCCCTTGCGAACCAGATCGGCGAGGCCGGTTGCGTCTTGCGACCATAGTATCTGTTCAACCGACATGCGCGCTCCCCGTCACTACAGCAAGCTAGCCAGTGGCGACTTTATTGGCAATCGACGGGCGGATCGGGCTGGCGACACGCAAAGCTTAGGCGTGCACAAGGTTATTTCCGCCGTTGCAAATACATCGCAATTGCCTAGTTTGCCTGCGATGACGCCGCAGGACATCACCAAGCTGATCGTCCGGACTTCGATGAAGGATCGGGCCGCGTTCGATCTGCTCTACCGGCAGACCAGCGCGAAACTTTTCGGCGTCTGCCTTCGTGTATTGAACGACCGGGGAGATGCGGAAGAAGCTCTACAGGAAGTCTTCGTCAAGATATGGACGAAGGCGGATCGTTTTGCCGTCTCCGACCTGAGCCCGATCTCCTGGCTGGTGGCGATCGCGCGCAATCATGCGATCGATCGCATCAGAGCGCGGCGCAAGCCTGCCGCCGACATCGATGCCGCACTCGACGTGGCCGATCCGGCGCCGGGGCCTGAAGCGATGGCGGTGGCGGGAGACGAATCCGAACGCATCCACCATTGTCTCGATGAATTGGAGAAGGACCGGGCGGCGGCCGTCCGGGGTGCTTATCTCAAGGGCGAAAGCTATGCCGAACTGGCGCAGCGTCACGGCGTGCCGCTGAACACGATGCGTACATGGCTGCGCCGCAGCCTGTTGAAACTCAGAGAATGTCTGGAAAGATGACGCTGGCAGAAGACACAGGACCGGAACGTGGAGGCGACGACCTGCTCGCCGCCGAATACGTTCTCGGCGTGCTGGCTGCCGACGAACGCCAGATCGCCTCACGCCGCGTTGAAGCCGAGGCCGACTTCGCCCGTCTTGTCGACGGCTGGGAGGTCAATTTTTCGCCGCTTGCTGCCGCCTATCAGGACATCGAGCCGCCGGCTTCGATCAAGCTGGCGATCGACCGCAGGCTGTTTGCGTCCAGCGCTGCGACATCCGTCGAGCCGCGCAGCGGATTGTGGTCCAGCCTGGCCTTCTGGCGCGGCCTCGCCGCGGCGGCGGTCGCAGCGCTCGCGATCTACATTGCCGTGCCCATCCTGAACCCGCCGCTCGAGCAACCGCGCCTCGTCGCCTCACTGGCCGCCGAAGGCAGCGATGTCAGATATCTCGCCGTCTACGACGCCGCGCATCGCGAGGTCGGCCTGTCGCACGTCTCCGGTGAGCGCGCCGCCGGCAAGGACTTCGAACTGTGGATGATCGAAGGCAAGAACCCGCCGGTGTCGATGGGCGTCATTCCGGCAGGTGCTACGGCGCGCATCATCGTCCCGGCGGCAAGCCAGCAGAAGCTCGCCCAGGGCGCGGTGCTTGCCGTCAGCGTCGAGCCGTCTGGCGGTTCGCCGACCGGTCAGCCGACCGGACCGGTGGTCGCCGCGGGCGATCTGAAGAGCATCTGACCGGCTCGTCGCACCAGCAAGATCGACACAGATTATCTGAAGTCTATCCTTCGCTGCACTTGCCCCTAGACAGCATGATGACCGGCAGGCGGCTCCGCTGGAACATCTCTTTGGTAGCCTGGATAATTTAAAAAATCACAATATTCCTGAAACTTGCGCATTCCTGTTCCGTATCTCCTCTCGTCCCAAAGATGGGAAGAGAAAAACCCGAGGAGTATTACATCATGCGCAGATTCGCCACCCTTTTGGTCGCTGGTACGATCGCCGTCTCCACCCTTGCAACCGTCGCCTATGCCAAAAATCCGACGGTCGGCGGCGCCGCAATGTATGCCAACAAGAACATCGTCGAAAACGCCGTGAACTCGAAGGACCACACGACGCTCGTCGCCGCCGTGAAGGCCGCCGGCCTGGTCGAGACGCTGCAGGGCGCCGGTCCGTTCACGGTGTTCGCGCCGACCAACGAAGCCTTCGCGGCACTTCCGGCCGGCACGGTCGAGACGCTGCTCAAGCCCGAGAACAAGGACAAGCTCACCAAAATCCTGACCTGCCATGTCATCGGCGCCAAGGCGATGGGAGCCGACGTCGCCTCGATGGCCAAGGCTGATGGCGGCACCCACAAGGTCAAGACTGTTGGCGGCTGCGAGCTGTCGCTCAAGGTCGACGGCGGCAAGGTCACCGTCACCGACGAGAACGGCAATGTCGCCAATGTGACGATCGCCGATGTCGAACAGTCCAACGGCGTCATCCACGTCATCGACAAGGTTCTTTTGCCCAAGATGTAACAACGGACTTGCAGCCGACGAACTGGCTGCAAGGCCTCCGTCGATTGCATGATCCCGCTCCCGGGATCCGCAATCGACCCGCGCGCTCCGCGCCGTCCACATCCAGATGTGGAACGGCGCGGGGTGTTCGTTCGAGGGCCACCGTCACCGGCTTTTGATTTCCGCACGGCGGTATAGTTTGGCAAAGAGACAACAGGAGGAATTGGTCATGAACCGTCGCGACTTTCTTTTGAGCGGTGTCGCCGCCATCGGCGTCGTCGGGGCCGCGGCAACGGTGCTGCGCATGAGCAATCCGCAGGCCGCGCAGGCCGCCGAAAAGTTCGAGGTCACCAAGACCGAAGCCGAGTGGAAAGCCATCCTGTCGCCGGCCGCATTCGACGTGCTGCGCAAGGGAGGCACGGAATATCCCGGCACCAGCCCGTTGCTCAACGAACACCGCAAGGGCATCTTTGCCTGCGCCGGCTGCGACCTGCCGGTCTATCCATCGGAAACGAAGTTCGATTCCGGCACCGGCTGGCCGAGCTTCTGGCAGGAGATCGCCAATGGCATCGGCAAGACCGTGGACAGGTCGCTTGGAATGACCCGCACCGAAGTGCATTGCCGCCGCTGCGGCGGCCATCTCGGCCACGTCTTCGACGACGGCCCGGCGCCGACCGGCCTGCGCCACTGCATCAACGGCGTGGCGCTGACCTTCAAGCCGGCCACGGCCTGAGACCATCCGCTGGAATACAAAAAACTCCGGGCTTGCGGCCCGGAGTTTTTTGCGCGGTCAGACATTTCGGGCGTGGACTGGAGGAGCTTCCCGAAACGATGTCCACGTTTGGTATCAGTGGCCGCCTCCACCGCCGCCAGCCGCGACCGGCTTGCGGATCAGCATGGTGAACAGCCCGAGCGTCGCAAACAGCATTGTCAGCATGAAGAACACGTCCATGAAGGACAGCAGCGCCGCCTGCTGATGGACCATGCCCGACAGCTTGGAGATCGCGGCATTTGTCGCGTTCAGGCCGGGGGTCTGCTCGAAATTGAGCGTCATGTTCCGCAACTTGGACTGCGCGGCGTCACTGCCCCATTGCACATGCTCGGAGAGCCTTGCGTAGTGGAAGGCATTGCGGTCGATCAGCACCGTGTTGATCAGGGCGAGGCCGACGGCGCCACCAAGGTTGCGGGTGAGGTTGAACAGGCCGGACGCATTCTTCAACCGCTCCGGCGGCAGCGTGCCGAGCGCGATGTTGTTTATCGGCACCATGCACAGCATCATCGAACAACCACGCAGGATCTGCGGGATGAGCAGCTCGTAGAAATCCCAGTCGGCGGTCAGGTGGGTCATCCACCAGGTGCCGGTGGCGAAGCCGAAGAAGCCGATCATCATCATCAGCCGCGGGTCGATCTTGTTCGACAGGATGCCCGAGATCGGCGCAGTGAAGAACATGGCCAGTCCGCTGACGAACAGCGCCTCGCCGATCATCATCGAATCGTAGCCGCGGATGCGCCCGAGGAACACCGGGTACA
The DNA here is from genome assembly GCF_040317725.1 of Mesorhizobium sp. M1396. NCBI lineage: Bacteria > Pseudomonadati > Pseudomonadota > Alphaproteobacteria > Hyphomicrobiales > Phyllobacteriaceae > Mesorhizobium > Mesorhizobium sp. M1396. Next base: position 97,006 of record NZ_JAMYLA010000011.1, read on the forward strand.
AATAGGTCAGGCCGTAGAGGCCGATGCCGATGACGAAGGAAAACAGCGAGCCGAAGGCGAAGTTGATATTGGTGAAGGCCTTCAGATCGACGATCGGCTCCTCGGCGGTGAACACGCGCCAGAAGAACAGCACCCCGCCAATGGTCATGACGATGGCGCAGATGAAGACGCCCTGGTCCTGCAGCCAGTCGTTGTTCGGGCCTTCCTCGAGCACATATTCCATGCAGCCGAGGAAGGCCGCCATGCCGGCGAGGCCCCACCAGTCGAACTTGCTGAACAGCTTGAGATTGGGCTTGTCGAAGTCGATCAGCGTCCAGGCCGCCGTGGTCACCAGGATGCCGGGCACGACATTGACCAGGAAGAGCCAATGCCAGGACATGGCATGGCTGATATAGCCGCCGACGGTCGGGCCGATGGTCGGTGCCAGCGTCGCCACCAGGCCGATCATCGGCGACACGACGGCGCGGCGCGACGGCGGGAAGATGGTGAAGGCGGCAGCGAAGACGCTCGGGATCATGCCGCCGCCGATGAAGCCCTGGACGGCGCGGTAGACGATCATCTGGTCGATGTTGGTGGCGGTCGCGGCAAGGGCGCTGGCAGCGGTAAAACCCGCCGCCGAAATCGTGAACAGCACGCGCGTCGACAGCATCCGGCTGAGGAAGCCCGACAGCGGGATCATCACAACCTCGGCGATCAGATAGGCGGTCTGCACCCACGGGATTTCGTCGGAACTGGCGCTCAGGCCGGCCTGGATCTCGGCCAGCGAGGCGGAGACGATCTGGATGTCCAGGATGGCCATGAACATGCCGAACACCATCGCCAGGAAGGCGATGACGCGCCGTGTCGAGATGGTGTCGGGCACAGCCGGCCTTGCCGGCGGTGCTCCTGCTGTCAGGGTTGCGGTTGCCATGGCATTGCTCCCCGGCAGCCGCTCAGTTCGACGCGGCCGCCGACGCCGACGCCGACACGGATGGGGCGGTGCGGCTGTCGACGGCGACGACGACGCTGAGGCCGGCGCGCAGCTTGCCACTCTTCAGTGCGTCGGCGGGTACGTCGATGCGGACCGGAACGCGCTGCACGACCTTGGTGAAGTTGCCGGTGGCGTTTTCGGGCGGCAGCAGCGAGAACACGGCACCGGAAGCCGGCGCCAGCGACGAGACGGTTCCCTCGAAATCCTCGCCGTCGGTCGCATCGACCGAGATCTTGACCTTCTCACCCGGCACCAGCCGGGCGAGCTGCGTCTCCTTGAAGTTGGCGACGATGTAGAGCTTGTCCATCGGCACGATGACGGCAAGCTTCTGGCCGGGGCTGACGAGATCGCCCTGCTCCACGGAACGGTTGCCGACGACGCCGTCATAAGGCGCCTTGAGCACGGTGAAGGAGAGATCCCGCAAGGCCTTGTCGTGGCTGAGCTGCAAGGATGCGAGCGTGCTTGCCGATTCGGCGCGCTGTGCCTGCAGCACGCCAATATTGGCCTGCGCCGCGGCGATCTGCGCGTCGGCGCCGACAAGGGCTGCGTCGGCCTGCTGAACCGCCGTCTGGGCGTCGTCCAGCTGCGCCTGCGTGCCGACATGCGTCTTGAGCAGCTGCGAGGCGCGCGCCGCGACCTTGGCCGCATTGTCGGCGGAGGCCTGGTCGGCGACCTTCTGCGCCTGCGCCTGCTGCAGCGAGGCGCGCGCCGCGTCGGTCTGGGCGTCGATACGGTCGAGCGTCTTGCTCAATGTGGCGATCTGCGCCTCGGCCTGGGCGACGGCGATCTTGTAGTCGCCGTCGTCGACGACGAGCAGCGGTTCGCCGGCCTTGACCAGCTGGTTCTCGCTGACCTTGACCTGATCGACATAGCCGGAAATCTTGGGCGAGATGAACGCCATGTCGGCCTGGACATAGGCGTCGTCCGTCGAGATCATGAAGCGACCCGTGGTCCAGTAGTCGTAACCGTACCAGGCGCCGGCGCCCAGCAAGGCGACGCCGATGATGGGCAGCAGGAAGGAACGCACCGAGCGCTTCTTCTTGGCCGGAACCTCTACCGGTGGCGGCGATACCGCGGGCTGGACAGGTATTTCAGGTGCCTCCGTCGCCGGCGCGACCTTGGCGTTGGGGAAGGGACGGACTTCGGCTGATGTTGACGCGTTCGAGGACATGACATCTCTCTAATGTAATAGGACTGAACCGTTCGGTTCGATCAGGACGTTGACATAGCGCGTAAAGAAGACCATATCAAGTGCAATCGAACCGGACGGTTCGAATTATTTTCGAGGTGTGACCTTAATGGCCGAGACTCCGCCCAACGTCGAAACCGACCAGTGTGGCGATCTGCTGGACAGCCTGCGCCGTGGTCGCCCGGCGGCGGGGCAGGACCCGGTCAAGCGTAGTCAGATCATCGATGGCGCCCGGCGCGTCTTCATCGACAAGGGCTTCGAAGCGGCGTCGATGAACGACATCACCCGCGAGGCCGGAGTCTCCAAGGGCACGATTTATGTCTACTTCGCCAACAAGGAAGAGCTGTTCGAAGCGCTGATCGAGGAAGAGCGCGGCACCATCTTCAAGAACATGTACGACGTGCTGGACAAATCCGACGACCTGCGCGAGACGCTGGTGAAGTTCGGCAAGGTGCTGGCCCTCAAGATCACCTCGGCCAAGGTCATCCAGGCACAGCGCACGGTGATCGGCGCATCAGACCGGATACCCGACATGGGCGCGCGTTTTTACGAACGCGGTCCCAAGCGCGGTCACGACAAGGTCGCGGCCTTTCTCAATGCCGCCATCGAGCGCGACCTGCTGCGGATCGACGATGTCGATCTCGCCGCCTATCAGTTCACTGAATTGTGCCTGGCCGGTCTGTTCCGCCAGTGCATCTTCGCCTACCGCACCAAAGCCCCGACCCAGGATGAAATCGACCACATCGTCAGGTCAGGCGTCGGCATGTTCCTGAAAGCTTACGGCACCGAAAGGCTCGTGGCGGAAGAAGGCCATCAGACGATTGCCATCGAGGCCAAGCCTTAGCCCAGGCTCAAGGGTGTCGACATAGCTTAGCCGCCATTGGCGGCAAGCACGATGGCGGCCTGCAATTCCTCGAGGCCCTCGGCCTTTTCCGAAGATGTCGCCAGAACGAACGGAAACGCCGCCGGCCGCTTCTTGATTTTTGCCAGCGTCTCCTCGATCAGCCGCGGCACGCCGGCAGCCTTGATCTTGTCGGTCTTGGTCAGCACGATCTGATAGGACACCGCCGCCTTGTCGAGCAGCGACAGCACTTCGTCGTCCTTGGCCTTGATGCCGTGGCGGGCGTCGATCAGCACATAGACCCGCTTCAGCGTGACGCGGCCCTTGAGATAGTCGAAGACCAGCTTGGTCCACTCGTCGACCTTCTCCTTCGGCGCGGTTGCGTAACCGTAGCCCGGCATGTCGACCAGCGCCAAGGGCGGCAGGTCGGCACCCTCGCCCGAAAAACCATCCGGCACGAAATAGTTGAGCTCCTGCGTGCGCCCCGGCGTGTTGGAGGTCCGGGCCAGCCCCTTCTGGTTGACCAGCGCGTTGATCAGCGACGACTTGCCGACATTCGAGCGACCGGCAAAAGCGATTTCCGGCGGTCCTTCCGGCGGCAGGAATTTCATTGCCGGCACGCCGCGAATGAATATCCATCCCCGTGTAAACAGTTCGGTGCCGATCGTGCTGCTGTTCAGAGCTTTCAAGCTGCTGCCTCCAGAAGAGAAATATTGGCACCCCGAATAGCGTCGAGGTTGCGGCTGATCTTGTCCACCGGCCAGTCCCACCAGGCCACCGCCAGCAGCCGCCTGATCGTGCGGTCGTCGAAACGCATCTTCACCACCTTGGCCGGGTTGCCGGCGACGATTGCATAGGGCGGGGCGTCGTGCGTGACCACCGATTTCGCGGCAATGATGGCGCCATGACCGAGGTCCACCCCGGGCAGGATCACCGCCTCCATGCCGATCCAGACGTCGTTGCCGACGATCGTGTCGCCACGGACCTCCTTCGACCAGGTCGCCGGGTCAAAACCCTTTTCCCAGCCATGGCCGAAAATGTTGAACGGGTAGGTCGAAAAGCCGGACATTGCGTGGTTGGCGCCATTCATGATGAAGCGCGCACCCTCGGCGATGGCGCAGAACCTGCCGATGATGAGCTTGTCGCCAATGAACGGGTAATGATGCAGGACGCATTTGTCAGCGAATTTGTCCGGCCCGTCGGGGTCGTCATAATAGGTGTAATCGCCGATCTCGATGTTCGGCGCGTTCACCAGTGCCTTGAGGAAGCCGACGCGGGTATGCATCGGGATCGGGTGCTTGATGTCTGGGTTGGGTCCGTCCATGTCGAAGTCCGTCAAAGAATTGGCCGCCTATGGCGCCGAGCGAAGTTCGCACGCGCCTATTCAAAATAGCGTGATCCGCCCTATAGCACCAATCGGCTGACGAGCGAGCTTTCCATGGCGGCTCTGCTCATTTGCTGCGGCACGCAGGCCAAGGTCGATGACAGCGCCGTCATGGAGCGATCTCCTCAAGCAGTCGGCGCGTGCCCCGGATATTGGAAATCGGCCGGAATGGGATGTCCCCCCAACGAAAAAGCCCCGGGGCCGTGAACCCGAGGCTTCTTGAGTCCGCAAAAAGTGCGCCTGCTATTCCGCCGGTGACGGTTTCTTCCGGAACAGCGCGACCAGATTGTCCCATAGCTCGATCTTGGCGCCCTGGCGTTTCATGATCACGCCTTGCTGGAGGATCGACAGCGTGTTGTTCCAGGCCCAGTAGATGACGAGGCCGGCCGGGAAACCCGCCATCATGAAGGTGAAGATGACCGGCATCCAGGTGAAGATCGCCGCCTGCGTCGGGTCCGGCGGCGTCGGGTTCATGCGCATCTGCAGGAACATGGTGACGCCCATGATCAGCGGCCAGACGCCGATCATCAGCATGTGCGGCAGCGTGAGCGGAACGAGGCCGAACAGGTTGAAGATCGAGGTCGGATCGGGTGCCGCCAGATCCTGGATCCAGCCGAAGAACGGCGCGTGCCGCATCTCGATGGTGATGTAGAGCACCTTGTAGAGCGAGAAGAAGACCGGGATCTGCAGCGCCACCGGCCAGCAGCCGGCCAGCGGGTTGATCTTCTCGGTCTTGTACAGCTCCATCATCGCTTGCTGCTGCTTCATCTTGTCGTCCGCGTATTTCTCGCGGATCTCGAGCATCTTGGGCTGCACCTTCTTCATGTTCGCCATCGACGCATAGGACTTGTTGGCGAGCGGGAAGAAGATGGCCTTGACGATGACGGTGGTGGCGAGGATCGCCAGGCCGAAATTGCCGAAGAATTTGTAGAGGGTGTCGATCAGCCAGAACATCGGCTTGGTGATGAAGTGGAACCAGCCCCAATCGATCAACAGGTCGAACCGCTTGATGTGGCGGTCTTCCGCATAGGCATTGATCTTGCCGACTTCCTTGGCGCCGGCGAAGATTTCGCTCTCCACGGTCGCCGACTGACCGGCATCGACGTTGATCGGGTCGGTCAGGAAGTCGGACTGGTACCGGTGGCGGCCGTCCTCGAAATAGGCGTAGCGCGGCTGGAACGGCTGCTTCTCCGTCGGCACCAGCGTCACCGCCCAGTATTTGTCGGTGATGCCGAGCCAGCCGTCGGTCGACTTGCCCGGCGTGGCCTGCTTGTCCTTCTCGATGGACGCGTATTTGTGTTCCTGCAGGCCTTCGGTGCCGGTGAAGCCTATCAAGCCCTCGTGCAGCACATAGGTGCTGGCGACGAGCGGCTTGTCGAAACGGGTGACGCGGCCATAGTTGGACAGCGAGACCGCGGCCGTGCCCGAATTCTGCACCGTGTCGGAAACCGTGAACATGTAGTTGGTATCGACGGAAAAGGTGCGCTTGAAGGTCAGGCCCTTGTCGTTCGAATAGGTCAGCGTGACCGGCGTCGTCGGCGTCAGCGTCGCATTGCCGTCGACGGCCCATACAGTCTCGGGACCAGGCACCGCGCCGGTCTTGTCGTTGCCGACGAAGCCGATCTCGGCGTAATAGCCATTGGGGAGTGCCGCCGGGTTGAGCAGGCTGATCTCGGGCGAGCTCTTGTCGACCGTCTCGGTGTAGTGCTTGAGCTTGAGATCGTCGAGACGGGCGCCGGTCAGGTTGATCGAACCCTCGAGGCTCGGCGTATCGATCTTGGCGCGGGTCGTCGTGGCCAGCGCCTGTTCGCGGCCGGCCGGCGTCACGGCATCTGTGCCGGGTGCGTTCGGAATGGCGCCAGGAGCAGCGGGGGTTCCGGTGTCAGTGCCGGGATTGGTGCCCTGGGCCGCCTTCTTCTGCTCCTCGACGCGCTGCTGTTCGACGCGGGCCGCCTCGCGCTGGGCTTCGCCGCGCGGCAACACATAAAAATATTGCCATACGGCCAGGATCAGCACCGACAGCGCGATGGTGATGAAGAAGTTCCGGTTGTTTTCCATCGAAAGCCTTTGGCCTATCGTGTTCCGCGCAGTCGGCGGGAGAGTTCGGCCTTCAACTGGCCGAACGGAATGGTAAGCACGTCTTCGCGCCCGACGATGACATAGTCATTGCCAGGCGCCATGTCACATACCGCGTGCGTACGCACGGCTTCTCGCAGCCGCCGGCGGACGCGGTTGCGGACAACCGCATTGCCGACCTTCTTGGTGACGGTGTAGCCGACGCGCGGCGACTGGCCGTCACCGCGGTCGAGAACCTCAACGAGAAAAAGCCGCCCACGTCGCTTTTCGCCACGACGGACGGCCAGGAATTCCGCGCGCTTCAGAAGCCGCTTGGGATTTGGTCCCACTGGCTTGCCGGTTGCGGGCAACGATCTCGTCTTCCGTTCAGGCGCTGAGCCGCTTGCGGCCGCGATTGCGGCGAGCTGCGACGACGCCGCGACCACCCTTGGTGGCCATGCGGGCACGAAAGCCGTGCCGACGTTTGCGGACGAGTTTGGACGGTTGGTAGGTACGCTTCATTTGTTTTAATACCGCGGGGTGCGGCCCTTCTTGATTCTGTCACTGTGTAACAGGAGCTTTGCCGGGCCGTTTTTGGCGCGATCGAAACCGCGCCGGGACGAATGGCCCGAGCGTGTGCGGGCTTATAGAAAGAAGGCTTTTGGAAGTCAATCCGGCGTCGTCGGACCGAAACCCCGGCGTCGTCCAAGTCGGTTTATGTTTCCGGCAAGGATGAAATTGGCAAAAAAGCCGTAATCGCCTAATCTGCGTTGATCAAGTGATTGTGAAGACATGGACCGCATGAGCGAAACCACACAAGCGCAGGAAGGGATCGGCACGGCGGCGCCAACCATCGTGCGCACGGTGCCGCTGTCGCGCGGCCTGTCGACCAAGCTGCTGCTGCTCACCATCATCTTCGTGCTGCTGGCGGAAGTGCTGATCTTCCTGCCCTGGATCGCCAGCTACCGGCTGAACTGGCTGAAGGAGCGGCTGAGCACGGCGGCGGCTGTGTCGATCGTGCTGGTGCAGGGCGAATCCACCTCTTTGTCACGCGCCGCCCAGAACGACGTGCTGATGGCGATCGGCGCCAAGGCGATCGCGGTGCGCGACGGCGGCGTTTCGCGGCTGCTGGTGGTTGCCGAAATGCCGCCGAAGGTCGACGAACACATCGATATCGCCGGCATCGGCATGATCAAAGGCATGACCGGCGCGCTCGACACGCTGTTTTTCGGCGGCGATCGGATGCTGCGCGTTTTCGGGCCTGTCGGCGACTCGGACAAGGAGTTCGAGCTGATCATGCCGGACAACAGCCTGCGCAATGCGATGCTGCGATATTCGCGCAATGTCGCCTTCGTCTCGCTGCTGATCTCACTGTTCACCGCAATGCTGGTCTATGCCGCGATCGACCTGATCATGATCGGGCCGATCAGGACGATGACGCGCTCGATGCTGTCCTTCTCGGAAGCCCCCGACGATCCCGGTCGCATCATCCACCCGGCTGCCCGCGCCGACGAGATCGGCGTTGCCGAGCGCGAACTGTCGCAGATGCAGGAGCGGCTGCAAAAAATGCTCTCCGAGCAAAAGCACCTTGCCGACCTCGGCCTTGCCGTCTCCAAGATCAACCATGACATGCGCAACATCCTGGCTTCGGCGCAGCTGATGTCGGACCGCCTGCGCCAGGTCAAGGACCCGACCGTGCAGGCCTTTGCGCCGAAGCTGCTGCGCGCGCTCGACCGAGCGGTCTCCTATTCAGAAGGCGTGCTCGCCTATGGCCGCACGCAGGAGCCGCCACCGGCGCGCCGGCGCTTGAGGCTGCGCCAGCTGGTCGAGGACGTGCACGGCCTGCTCGACATCGGGCAGGGCATCGAGTTCGTCAATTCCGTCGAGCCGACCTTCGAGGTGGATGCCGATTCCGATCAGCTGTTCCGCGTGCTCACCAATCTGTGCCGGAATTCAGTGCAGGCGATGGCGGCAGACAGTGAGAGCGCCCTGGTGCGCCGCCTGGCGGTGTCGGCCGTGCGCCTGGGCAGTGTCAGCCGCATCGCCGTCAGCGACACCGGACCGGGCCTACCGCCCAAGGCGCGGGAGAACCTGTTCGCGGCGTTCCGCGGCTCGGCCCGCAGCGGCGGCACCGGCCTTGGGCTGGCGATCGCGCACGAACTGATCCGGGCGCATGGCGGCACGGTGGAGCTGGTCGAGAGCATTGGCGGGCGCACCACATTCGCGGTCACCATTCCCGACCAGCCGGTCCGGCTCGACCAGGCGCGCAGCAACGGCCTGCGCCGCCCGGCATGAGATATATTGATATTCAGCTGAGGCCGGCCTGCAAACGGCGGTTTCCTGCGCTTCCGGTGCTCACGTACCAAAAGTACGCTCCGCTCCGGTTCTCGGACCCCACCGTTTTCGACTCGGCCTGAGCTGAATCTCAACACACCTCAATCTGCACTCGCGAAAGCAGTTGTGCAAAACTTTTGCCGGATCGGCTTGCTTTTCCGAAATTCAGTCGCTAGGGAACACGTCTCGTCGCGACCGGTCGTTCACGATCGGATCGCGGGGTCATGGAAAGCATGGCCTGTTGCGCGCCCGTAGCTCAGCTGGATAGAGCACCAGACTACGAATCTGGGGGTCAGGAGTTCGAATCTCTTCGGGCGCGCCAATTTCCGCCATTGCAGAACAAAAGTGGGCACCGCAGAGATGGCGGCAGCTTTGCGCCCCATCTCGGCCGTAGAGATCAGCTTCTCCGCGTCCTGAAAGCAGACATCGCAAGCGAGGACTCCGGAGGTCGCGGTTGCGCCCTCAAGCCCCGCCTGGTCGACCAGATAAAAGATCGCATTGGCCTCGCCGCCCGGCATCGTCTCGCTGAACTGGATGCGGCTGTTGGGCTGGATCAGACCGAGCAGGGTCTCCGCCGCACCTCGACGCCGAGGTCCCGCAGATCGTGGCCGTTGCCGCGCCGCGCCGATTTTCTGGAGTGATAAGCCGCGCCCGACGCGGCGAATTCGTAACCCTACTCGGCGGCCGTCTCCGTTGGCGCCTCTGCCGGCCCCGAAGGCTCGGCCTCGGCACGGGGCATGCGCCGTGAAAACAGCGACCTGAGCGTGACGTAGAACACCGGCGTCAGGAACAGGCCGACGAAGGTGACGCCGAGCATGCCGGAGAACACCGCGGTGCCGAGCGACTGGCGCATTTCTGCGCCCGGGCCCGTTGCGATCATCAGCGGCACGACGCCGAGGATGAACGAGAAGGCGGTCATCAGGATCGGCCGCAGCCTGAGCCGGCAGGCTTCGACGGCAGCCTCGGCGGCCGACAGCCCGCGTTCCTGCGCCTGCCGCGCGAATTCGACGATCAGGATCGCGTTCTTGGCGGCAAGCCCGATCAGCACGATGAGGCCGATCTGCACGAGGATGTTGTTGTCCAGTCCTCGCAACGACACGCCGAGCAGCGCCGCGAGCACGCCGAGCGGCACCACCAGCACAATGGCGAACGGCAGCACCCAGCTTTCATACTGCGCCGCCAGCGCCAGGAACACGAACAGCACCGACAGTCCAAAGATATAGACAGCGGCATTGCCGGTGTTGCGCTCCTGATAGGCGAGCTCGGTCCATTCATAGGAGGTACCGGCCGGCAGCGTCTTTGCCGTGATCCCTTCCATCAATGCCAGGGCGTCACCCGTGGAAACGCCGGGCGCGGCGTTGCCCTGCAGCGGCACCGAGACGTACATGTTGTAGCGCTGGACCAGCGCCGGGCCGGTGACGTCGCGGATCTCGATCAATGTGCCGAGCGGAACCAGCGCGCCGGTCGCCGAGCGCACCTTCAGTTTCAAGATGTCGGCGCGATCGAGGCGGAATGCCTGGTCGGCCTGCGCCCGCACCTGGTAGACGCGCCCGAAAGCGTTGAAGTCGTTGACGTAGGCGGTGCCCAAATTGATCGACAGCGTCTCGAAGATGTTGGGGATCGGCACATTCAGGATGCGCGCCTTGTCGCGATCGATCGCCAGGAAGAATTGCGGGCTCGACGCTGAGAAGGTGGTGAACACGCCCGTCAGCCCCGGCGTCTTGTTGGCCTTGCCGGCGATTTCGTAGGCAAGCGCCAGGATCTGCCGCATGTCGGCGCTGTTGCGCTCCTGGATCTGCAGCTTGAAGCCGCCGGCATTGCCGACGCCGCGGATCGGCGGCGGCGGCAGTGCGATAATGAAGGCTTCCTTGATGCTTTGCAGGCTGCCGAACAGATTGCCGATGACCTGGGTCGCCGACTGGCCGGCTTTCAGTCGCTCGTCAAACGGCTTGAACCTGGCGAAGATCACACCCGCGTTGCTGGCGTTGGTGAAGGTCGCGCCGGAGAAACCGGCGAAGGCGACTGCGTAGTCGACGCCTGGCGTTTTCTGGATGATCTGCGATGCCTGCTGGATGACCGCGTCGGTCCTCGACAGCGAGGCGCCATCCGGCAACTGGACGACGACGATCGCATAGCCCTGGTCGAGCGACGGAATGAAACCGCGCGGCACAGCCTGCACCATGTAGACCGTGGCGTAGATGAGGGCCGCGAAAACGGCCAGCATGGCGGCGATCGTTATCCACGAGCCGACCAGCACGCGGACGATGCTCGAATACCAGTGGGCGACCCTGTCGAAGCCGCGATTGAAGCCGTCGGCGAGCGCCCGTCCGAACCGCGCCAGGAAAAAGCGCGGCGGCGCCGCAGCGGCGTGATGCGGCTTGAACAGCAGTGCGGCCAGCGCCGGCGAAAGCGTCAGCGAATTGAATGCCGAGATCGCCGTCGACACCGCGATGGTGATCGCAAACTGCAGATAGAACTGCCCGGAAATGCCGGGGATGAAGGCTGTCGGTACGAACACGGCTATCAGCACCAGCGAGATCGCGATGACGGCCGTTCCGACTTCGTCCATGGTCAGGTGCGACGCCGGATTGGGCGCCAGCCCACTGGCGATATTGCGCTCGACGTTCTCGACCACGACGATCGCATCGTCGACGACGATGCCGATCGCCAGAACGAGGCCGAACAGAGTCAGCATGTTGAGCGAGAAGCCGGCGGCGTAAAGCACCGCCAGCGTGCCGATCAGCGACACCGGGATTGCCACGATCGGCACGATCGCCATGCGCCACGATTGCAGGAAGACGATGATGACGATGATGACCAGCAACATCGCCTCGAGGATCGTCTTGTAGACCTCCTGGATCGACTCGGCGACGAACTCGGTCGGATTGTAGACGATGTCGTAGCTCAATCCCTTCGGGAAGTCTTGGGAAAGCTCCTTCATCTTGTCCTGGATCTCCGCGGCTGCGGCGAGCGCATTGGTGCCCGGCCGCTGGAAGATGGCGAGCGCCACCGCCGGTTTGCCGTTGAGATAGGAGTTGGTGACGTAATCCTTGGCGCCGAGCTCGATGCGCGCCACGTCCTGCAGCGAGATCAGGCGGCCGTCGTCGGTCGATTTGACGATCACGTATCGGAAGTCGCGTGCGTCGTTGAAGCGGCCTTGCGTGGTGACCGTGTATTGGAACGCCGTGCCGGTGTTGGTCGGTGGCGCACCGATCGAGCCGCCCGACACCTGGACGTTCTGGTCGCGCAGCGCCTGCACCACATCGCCCGAGGTCATCCCCAGGGCGGACAGTTTTTCCGGATCGAGCCAGATGCGCAGCGAATATTCGCGTTCGCCGAAGATGATGAGGTCGCCGACGCCATCTAGTCTGAGCAGTATGTCGCGCACCCGCGAGCGGGCGTAGTTCGAGACGTAGAGCTGGTCGTAGGTATTGTCGGGCGACAGCATGTGCACGACCATCATCAGGTCGGGCGAGCTCTTGGTGGTGGTGATGCCGAGGCGGCGGACTTCTTCGGGCAGGCGCGGCTCGGCGACCGACACGCGGTTCTGCACCAGCACCTGCGCCTGGTCGAGATCGGTGCCCAGCTTGAAGGTGATGGTCAGCGCCATCGCCCCGTCGCCCGACGAATAGGACGACATGTAGAGCATGCCCTCGACGCCGTTGATCTCCTGCTCGATCGGCGTTGCCACCGTCGCTGCGACCGTCTCGGCGTCGGCGCCCGGATACTGCGCGCGAACGACGATGGTCGGCGGCGCGATCTCGGGATATTGCGCGACCGGCAGCTGGGTATAAGCAATCCCGCCGAGGATCAGCAGGACGATCGAAACGACCGATGCGAAGATCGGACGGTCGACGAAGAAATGTGCGAACCTCATTGCTGCAACCCGGCGGTCTCGACCTTGGGCGGCAACGTCACCATCTCGGCCTTCACCTTGGTGCCGGGCCTGGCGTGCATCAGCCCGTTGACGATGATCGTCTCGTCGCCGGTCAGGCCCGCGCGGATCACCCGGTAGCCGTCGAGAAGCGGGCCGGTGCGCACGGGCTTCGCCGACACCGTCCCGGCCTCATCCACCAGGAACACGATACGCCGATCCTGATCGGCGCCGATCGCCTCGTCGGGCACCAGCACGCCGCTATGCGGCAGCGACCCCGGCACGTTGATGCGCCCGAACATGCCTGGCTGGAGAATGCCGTCGGCGTTGGGAAAGCTTGCACGCACCCGCATGGTGCCGGTCGCGTTGTCGATCCGGTTCTCGGCAAAATCGAGCTTGCCTTTGAATACCGCCTCCGCGCGGTCGGCGACGCGAACCACCACCTCGAGCCCGCCGGCGCCCTCCTGCATGCTGCCGCCACGCTGCTTCGCGTCGCGGGCGTAGCTGAAATACAGGCGCTCATCGACGTCGAAATAGAAGTCGATCGGATCGCGCGTAACGATGGTCGTCAGCAAGGTGGAATCCGGCTGCACGAGGTTGCCGACCGACACCAGCCGGCGGTCGATGCGGCCGGACAAGGGCGCCTTGATCTCGGTGAATTCCATGTTCAGGCTGGCCGTCGTCAGCGCAGCCGTCGCGCCCTGCATCTGCGCCTGCGCCGAAAGGTATTCCCGCCGGCGGTCGTCGACCGTCGCGGTTGAGATATTGCCGGTCTTGGCGAGTTCGTCGGCGCGATCCAGCTGCATCTTGGAGAATTCGAGCAGACTCTTGGCGACGTCAACTTGCGACCTTGCGGCATCATAAGCCGCCTGGTACGGACGCTGGTCGATGGTGAAGAGCAGGTCGCCCTTGTTGACCAGTGCGCCGTCCTGGAAGCTGACCTTGTCCAGATAGCCGCTGACGCGCGAACGGACGGCGACCTGGTCGACGGCTTCGAAGCGCCCGACGAACTCGTCGTCTTCGACGATTTTACGGACCACCGGCTTGGCCGCCGTCACCACGGGTAGCTGCTGGTCCTGCGCAAACGCTGTGCTGCTGAAAGCCATGCCGAGCAGGAATGCCGCCGACACGGCGGCGCGGGCAAGCCAGCCGGCCGATCGACAGGGTCGCCCGCCCGCGTCGCGATGCAATTGCCCATTCCTTGGGCTGTCCATTTGCGTCCCCCATTCGCTGGACCCGGAGGTCGGTTGATCCGCTTCTACGCTCAGGCTTCTCGTCGAGATCAGAGCACTGCAGTATTGTGCATGGCAACGTGATCATTTTCCATGTGCGCTGAAATGTCCACCCTGTGGCTGCCCCGCCACCCGCCACTGGCGACGCAGATCCACCGGGCGGTCCGGGACGCCATTGAGACGGGGTGGCTAGACCCGGGAGCAGACCTTGGTCCCGTCGGGCTGAACGTCCGCAATCATTCTTCAAACGTTAAAGCCGTCATTCCGCTATCGGCCAGTGTCTGCCGCTCCCTCCCGCGAGCTTTGGACACCTTGACCCAATGCCGGCCCGCGATCACAAAAACTACATAGTACAAACAATAACATACGAGTGCCCAGTTTCATCCTTTCGGGCGAACCAAAATCATCCATGGATTATGGTTCGTTGATTGCGACCGCTACTGTCCGATTTCTTGGGACAGGCGGAAGCCCGCGGAGCCTGATTTGACCATGTCTCCTACCAGCATCCGGCGCGCACTTATCACCGGGGCCGGCGCCGCCGACGGCATCGGGTTCGCCATTGCCCGGCAGCTCGGCCGCGCCGGCCATGCCGTCTTCCTCACCGGCGCCAGCGCGCGGGTGCTCGATCGCGCCGCCGAACTTTGTGCCGAAGGCATCGATGCCACTGCCGCAATCGCCGATCTCACGGCCGCATCGGACGTCGCGGGGCTGCGGGCGGATGTCGGCGCGGTCGATATTCTGGTCAACAATGCCGGCATGGGCTCACTGGCATCGCCCTCGGTCGACAAGGCGTTTCTCGCGATGACCGAGGCCGACTGGGATCAGGGGATCGACGTCAGCCTGAAGACCGCATTCCTCGTCACGAAGGCCTTTCTGCCGGCGATGGTCGAAGCGGGCCATGGGCGCATCGTCAATGTGGCGTCGGTCACCGGACCGCTGGTGTCTTTCGAAGGCACATCAGCCTATTCCGCCGCCAAGGCCGGCATGGTCGGCCTGACTCGCGCGTTGGCACTCGAAGTGGCGAAGAGCGGCATCACGGCCAATGCCGTTGCTCCCGGCTGGATCGAAACGGGGTCGTCGAGCGAGATGGAGCGGCAAGCTGCCCTGCATACGCCGCCGGCGCGGGCCGGGCGGCCGGACGAGGTGGCCGCGGCGGTGGTGTTCCTGGCGTCGGAAGGCGCCAGCTATGTCAACGGCGCCCTGCTGGTGGTCGATGGCGGCAACAGCCTTCAGGAGCGCAAGGGCTGAACGTCGGTCGGCGCTGGTGCCTTCGGCCAATCAGCGGGAACCAAACCGCTCAGCAGCGGTTTTCCCCCTGAAGGGACCGCAAATCTTACGGGTGCGGAACAATGCACGACCATCTGGAAATGGAGCTGGCGAGGGCCAGGCAGCGCGTCAAGCGCGCGGAACTCTTTCTCACGCGAGCAAATGAGATGCTGGACGAGGAGCGCGGCGTCGGCATCAGCCTTGCCCTGTGCTGCCGGATCAGATCCGAGCAAAAAAAAGTGGCTGAAGCGCGCTCACGCCTTCGCCGGATCGATCCCACCACACACTGATCATTCCATGACTATGATGCCCTTCGAATCTCCCGGCTGAGGCACGGCTCGGGCTCGCGGCGCGCATCGGTAGCGTCCAGGTGGTTCCTCACGAGGCCTTGGCGAGAAAATTGCGATAGTCCGACTTGGCCTGCAGCAGGCGCAGCACATTGTCACGTGATCCCCGCACATGGGCGCGGGCCAGCGTGCCGGCGCGGCGGGCGTCGCCGGCACAGATGGCGTCGACGATTTCGGCGTGCTCGTCACGGGCGATCTTCCATTCGTCCAACCACAGGAGTTCGGTCCAGACATAGTGCTGGCACTTGTCGAGGATGCCGCACAGCATGCCGTGCAGCATGACATTGCCGCTGATTTCGGCGATGACGCGATGCAGGTCGATGCCGACTTCCAGTTCCTGGAATTTTTCCCTGTTGGTGCGCTCGGGAATGGCGGCGAGCCGCTCGCATTCGGCCAGCATGGCGCGCAGCCGCGCCTTGTCCGCTTCCGTCGCCGCAGCCGCCGCCAACTCGGTCGCGTGGCCGTCGAGCAGCTCGCGGATCTCGAAGGCCTCGCGGAACATGTTGATGTCAAACTCGGTGACGACATAGCCCTGGCGCGGCCGGCCGGTGACCAGGCCGTCGCGCTCGAGGCGGTTGAAGGCCTCGCGCACCGGGGTGCGGCTGACATTGAGCTTCACCGCGATGTCGTTTTCGGTGACGCGCGAGCCCGGCGGAATCTGGCCGGTCACGATCATCGCCTTGAGCGAGGAGTAGACCGAGTCGCGCAGCGTATTTTTGGTTTCCTTGGCCAAGGTTCCATTCCCAGTTCTCCGGTCTTTCAGCCGGAACACGCATAGCTGTAGTCGCAGTCGGCATAATTTGCCACGCCCTCGGCGAAGCCATCCCTCTTCACCTTGTCCGGCACGAAACGCGTAAATTCGATCGTGCCGGCGGTGTTGACAACATCGATCGCTAAGCTACACTCAAAATTGTATACAAAATAGAATGCGAAATCAAAAACAATGGGAACACCGGTTGGAGAGCCGAAAATGAACAGGACCAGAAGCGTTAGCGTTGTCGCGATGGCCGGCCTCATGGCCTCGCTCGCGGCCCCCGCCATGGCGGGCGACACCATCACCGTCGCCTCATGGGGCGGCACCTACCAGGAGGCGCAGACCAAGGCGTTCTTCAAGCCGACCGCCGATGCGCTCGGCATCACCATCAAGGAAGACACCACCAACGGCCTCGACGACGTGCGGCTGCAGGTGACCGGCAATGCGGTGAAGTGGGACATTACGGAGCTCGGCGCCGACGAATGCGCGCGCGGCTCGAAGGAAGGGCTGTTCGAGAAGCTCGACTACGGCATCATCGACAAGAGCGGCATCAATCCGAAGCTTGTCCATGATGACTGGGTCGGCATTTCCTACACGTCGGTCGTGCTGATCTACCGGACCGATGTGTTCGGAGACAAAGGGCCGAAGACTTGGGCCGATTTCTGGAACATGGAGAAATTCCCGGGGCGGCGCGCGCTGAGCGGCAGCCAGGCGACGGAAACGCTGAGCGTCGCGGCACTGGCCGAGGGCATTCCGATCAACAAGGTCTATCCGGTCGATATCGACGGCGCCTTGAAATCCGTGGACAAGATCCGTGGTCACGTCGATGCCTGGTGGACCTCCGGCGCCCAGGCCATGCAGCTGGTGAAGGACGGCGAAGTCGACATGGCGAGCATCTGGAATGGCCGCGCCGGCACCTTGAAGAAGGAAGGCGCGCCGGTCAGCTTCTCCTTCGACCAGGGTGTTCTGACCGCCGACTGCATGGTCATCCCCAAGGGCGCCAAGAACAAGGAAGCGGCGATGAAGGCGCTGGCGATGTTCGTGAGCCCGCAGCTGCAGGCCAATCTGCCGCTCTATGTCGACAATGGGCCGGTCAACGAGAAGGCTTTCGAGACCGGGAAGATCCCGCAGGAGAGGATCAAGGACATCAATTCGGCGCCCGAAAACGTCAAGAAGCAGGCGCTGCAGGACCCCGAGTTCTGGCGTGACAATCTGGTCGAGGCGACGGAAAAGTTCAACAATCTGATCCAGCAATAGGCCGCGGCCGCAACCCAAACCACGGCAGGGCGGCGCCTCGCCCTGCTTGCGCCGCCTCAGCCTCTAGGAGACGATGATCTTGTCCATTGCGCCATCCGCGCTGCCGATCAGCATGCGCCGGATCGAGAAACGATTTGGCAGCGTGCCGGTGCTGCGCGACCTGAACCTCGATGTCGAGGCCGGCGAATTCCTGACGCTGCTCGGGCCTTCCGGATCCGGAAAGACGACGCTGCTGATGATCCTGGCCGGCTTCGTGCGGGCCAATGCCGGCTCGATCAGGGTCGGCGACGACGAGATCATCACCACGCCGCCGCACAAGCGCAACATCGGCATGGTATTCCAGAACTACGCGCTGTTTCCGCATATGAACGTCTTCCACAACATCGCCTTTCCGCTGAAGCAGCGCGGCGTCGCCGCCGCCGAGACAGCCGAGCGCGTCGAAAAGGCGCTCGAACTGGTGAAGCTGCAGGGCCTGGGCGAGCGTCGGGTCGACCAGCTCTCCGGCGGCCAGCGCCAGCGCGTGGCGCTGGCGCGCGCCATCGTGTTCAAACCGCGCATCGTGCTGATGGACGAGCCGCTGTCGGCATTGGACAAGGGCCTGCGCGAGCATATGCAGATCGAACTGCGCAGCCTGCACCGGCGGCTTGGCATGACCACGATCTACGTCACGCATGACCAGCGCGAAGCGATCACCATGTCGGATCGCATTGCCGTCATGAACGCCGGGCGCATCGAACAGCTCGACAAGCCCGAAACTCTCTACGCCATGCCGCAAACGCGATTTGTAGCCGGCTTCATCGGCGAATCGAACTTCATCCCGGTCAAGTGCCGCGATGGGTCGGTCTGGTACGAGGACCGGAGAATCCACACGGCAGCGCCGGCGCCTACATCCGGCCAACACCTGATGGTGGTGCGGCCGGAAAAGCTGCGGCTCTTGGCAAATGCCAAACAGCCAAACGGCGTCAATGTGCTTAACGCGACGCTCAGCGATGTCATTTACCAAGGCGACAGCTTCGTCTGCTACGCGCTGTTGCGCGATGGCCGCCAACTGACATTGCGCGACTATTGCCGCAGCGATGTGCTGGCGAAAATGCCGGCTCCCGGCCAGCCGGTCAGGCTCGGCCTCGATGCGCAGGACACGATCCTGGTGGCGGCGGATTGATGAGCGCGCAGTCCGCCCTCATGGAAGAGACTGGCGGCCATGCAGGCCGGGACTTGAACGCGCAGGCGCTGCGCACCGATGCGCGGCGTGAATCGATGCGGCTGCTGGCGCTGCTGGCGCCGAGCCTGTTCCTGGTCTTTGCCATCATCATCGTGCCGATCGGCTGGCTGTTCTGGCTGTCGCTGTTCGACGAGGCCGGCGCCCTCAGCGCCGCCAACTATGCGCGCTTCTTCGAACAGGCCTCCTACATCAGGACCTTCGTCACCACCTTCAAGGTCGCCTTCATCGTCACCGGCGCCTGCGTCCTGCTCGGCTACCCCCTGACCTACATGCTGTCGCAACTGCCGCGCCGGGCGGCGTCGATCTGCCTGATCTTCGTCATCCTGCCGTTCTGGACATCGGTGCTGGTGCGCACCTATGCCTGGCTGGTGATCCTGCAGCGCAAGGGCCTGATCAACGGCTGGCTGATCGAGCTCGGCGTGATCAGCCAGCCGCTATCGCTCGCCAACAATCTGTCGGGCGTGGTCATCGGCATGACGCATATCCTGCTGCCGTTCCTGGTGCTGCCGCTCTACGCCTCGATGAAGACAATCGACACCGACTGCCTGCGCGCCGGCATGAACCTCGGCGCCGGCCCGGCCGCCAACTTCCGGCAGATCTTCTTTCCGCTGTCGCTGCCCGGCCTTGCCTCGGGCGTGGTCATCGTCTTCGTGCTGTGCCTGGGCTTCTTCGTCACCCCGGCGCTGATGGGTGGTGGCAAGGTGATCATGTGGGCCATGCGCATGGAACAGACCACCAGCCTCTACTCCAACTGGGGCGCGGGTGCCGCACTTGGCGTGGTGCTGCTTGTTGTCACGCTGGCGCTTCTCGGCCTGTTCCAGTGGCTGCTCGGCGCGCGCGCCACAGGTGTGTGGAGTTCGCGATGAGTGAGAATGTCGGCCTGCCGATCTCGCACCGGCAACGCCTGTGGCTCTACGGCCTCGGCGGCCTCGTGCTGTTGTTCCTGATCGCGCCGTCGATCATCATCGTCATCATGTCGTTTTCGGATTCGACGCTGCTGCAATTCCCGCCGCGGCAATGGTCGCTGCGCTGGTATCAGACCTATTTCCAGTCGCTGGAGTGGCGCGACGCCACGATCGTCTCGGTCAAGGTGGCTGTCATGACCGTGCTCGTGGCGACCCCACTCGGCACCGCGGCTGCCTATGCCATCAACCGGGGCACGCTGCGCTTCAACGGGACCATCAACGCGCTGCTGACCGCGTCGCTGATCGTCCCGGTGATCCTGATCGGCATCGGCACCTTCTTCCTCTATGCGCGGATCGGGCTCAACAACACGCTGACCGGGCTGGTCATTGCGCACACGGTGCAGGCCTTGCCGCTGGTGGTGCTGACGGTGCTGTCGGGGCTGCGCTCCTATGACATGAACCAGGAGCGGGTGGCGCGCAGCCTCGGCGCCGGACGTGTCGCCGCCTTCTGGCAGGTGACGATGCCGCAGATCCGCTTCTCGATCGTCTCGGGCGCGCTGTTTGCCTTCATCACCTCCTTCGACGAAGTGGTGGTTTCGCTGTTCATATCGGGCGGCGAGACCACGACATTGACGCGCCGCATGTTCAACGCGCTGCGCGACCAGATCGACCCGACGATCGCCGCCATCTCGACCTGCCTGATCGTGCTCTCGGTCGCGCTGTTGTCGGTTGCGCAGATCTTCGGCCGGCGGCATTGATTTCAAGTGACCCATTCGCAGAAGTGACCAGGGGATATCCAGACAGAATGCGTGATTTCCAGTTTCCCGGCCGCTCGCCGGTTCGTGCCACGCAAGCGGTTGCCGCGACGTCGCATCCGCTTGCGACCCTTGCGGCCATCGAGATGCTGCGCTCCGGCGGCAACGCCATGGATGCCGCGGTCTGCGCCGCCGCCGTGCAGGCGGTGGTCGAACCGCAGTCGACCGGCATCGGCGGCGACTGCTTCGTGCTTTACTGTCCGGCGGGACAAGGCAATGTGCTGGCCTTCAACGGCTCCGGTCGGGCGCCGGCCAAGGCGACGGTCGACTGGTATCTGGAAAAAGGCTTCGACCGCATCCCGCTGCAGGGACCGCACGCGGTCACCGTGCCGGGCGCCGTCGATGCCTGGAGCCGCCTGCTGGAGGATCATGGCCGCAAGGGCCTTGCCGAAGCGCTGGCGCCGGCCATCCATTATGCCGAAAACGGCTATGTCGTGCATGACCGTGTCGCCTTCGACTGGGCCGAACCGGAGACCGACCTTTCGGCCGACGAGCATGCCGCGCGCATCTTCCTGCCTGGCGGCAAGGCGCCGCAAGCCGGCGATGTTCACCGCCAGCCGGAACTGGCGGCCACATTGCGCATCATCGCCAGGCACGGCCGTGCCGGATTCTACGAGGGTGCCGTCGCCGACGATATAGTGCGCCGGCTCAACGAATTGGGTGGGCTTCATTCGACCGAGGATTTCGCCGCCACCAGAGGCGACTATGTGGCGCCGGTCAGCACCTCCTATGGCGGTCATGAGGTTCACCAGATGCCACCGAACAATCAGGGGCTGACGGCGCTTTTGATGCTGAACGTGCTATCGGGCTTCAAGCTTGGCGGGCTCGATCCCAATGGCGCCGAACGCCTGCATCTGGAAATCGAAGCCGGACGTCTGGCTTACCGCGACCGTGATCGCTTCGTCGGCGACCAGGACCATGTGCCGGTGCCGGTGAAGCAGCTCCTGTCCGGCGCCTATGCCGACCGGCTGCGCGCCGGGATCGACCGCGACCGCGCCATGACGCACCTGCCGCGCGTGGAATTGCCCGGCAGCGACACGGTCTACATCTCCATCGTCGACCGCGACCGCAACGCGGTCTCGTTCATCAACTCGACGTACTATTCGTTCGGCAGCGGCGTCGTCGGCCCGAAGACCGGCATCGTGCTGCAGAACCGTGGCTCCAGCTTCCGCCTCGACCCGGCGCACCCGAACGCGATCGCGCCCGGCAAGCGGCCGATGCACACGATCATGCCGGGCATGGCGACGAAGAACGGCCGCGCCGTGATGCCGTTCGGCGTCATGGGCGGCGGCTACCAGCCGTTCGGACATGTCCACCTGCTCACCAACATGCTCGATTTCGGCATGGACCCGCAGCAGGCGCTGGACGCGCCAAGGGTGTTCTACAACGATGATACCGTGGAGGCCGAGCGCGGCGTCCCCGCCGAGGCGATCGAGGGCCTGCGCCGGCGCGGCCACCGCATCACCGAGCCGCATCACCCGCTTGGCGGCGGACAGGTGGTGCTGATCGACTGGGAGAAGGGGACGCTGACCGGCGCCTCCGATCCGCGCAAGGATGGTTTGGCGCTTGGATATTGAGGGATGGCAAGATGGGCCGGGAATGGCGGCGATTGGCTCATGGGCGTGAGCGCCGCCCCTCACCTGCCTGCCGGCATCCTCTCCCCGTATAGTGACGGGGAGAGGGGCGCTGTCACGGATGATTTCGCCAATGAACAGCGTTGCAGAGGAAACGTCGACGTTGCGGCCAGCCCTTTCTCCCCGTCACTATACGGGGAGAAATGCCCGGCAGGGCAATGAGCGGCGCCAACGTCGACAATTGGTCCGAAGCGACTATCTTCGGGCCGAAATCGCATGCAGGACACTTGAAACATAGCCGGTGACCATGACCCAAACTGAAACCCATATAGACCTTTCCCGCCGTCTCGCCGCCGGCGCCGACGACGCGGCGGCGATCCTGGCACCCGACAGGGCGACGCTCACCCATGGCGGATTGCGCGGCCTGATCGCCGACACGGCAAATCAGCTGCATGCGCGCGGCATCGGCCGGGGCGACAGGGTGGCGATCGTGCTGCCGAACGGGCCCGAAATGGCCTCCGCCTTCGTCGCCGTGGCGGCCGCCGCCTCGACGGCGCCGCTCAATCCCGCCTACCGGGCCGACGAGCTCGACTTCTACCTGACCGACATCGGCGCCAGGGCGATCCTTGTCGCGGAGGGCGAGACCGGACCGGCGGTGACGGTGGCCGAACGCCTCGGCATCGGCGTGCTGCGGCTTGTCGTTCGGCCCGACACACCCGCCGGCAGCTTCACGATCGAGGGTGCGGCGGTCGCACCGCCGGCAGTGCCTGACATGGCGCGGGATGATGACATCGCGCTGTTGCTGCACACGTCCGGCACGACATCGCGGCCAAAACTGGTGCCGCTCAGCCATGCCAACATCGCGGCCTCGGCCGCCCATATCGGCGGCACACTTGGCCTGACGGCCAATGACCGTTGCCTCAACATCATGCCGCTGTTCCACATTCACGGCCTGATCGCGGCCGTGCTGTCGTCGCTGGCATCGGGCGGCAGCATCTTTTGCACGCCCGGCTTCAACGCGCTGCGCTTCTTCCAGTGGCTGAGCGAGGCACGACCAAGCTGGTACACGGCGGTGCCGACCATGCACCAGGCGATCCTGCCCCGGGCGGCACGCAACACCGAGGTGCTGGCGGCTGCGCGGCTGCGTTTCATCCGTTCGTCCTCGGCGTCGCTGCCGGCGCAAGTGATGGCCGAGCTGGAGGCGACCTTCGGCTGTCCGGTGATCGAATCCTACGGGATGACCGAGGCCGCGCACCAGATGGCGTCGAACCGGCTGCCGCCGGGCCAGCGCAAGCCGGGCAGCGTCGGTGCCTCCGCCGGTCCGGCAGTGGCGGTGATGGCGCCCGACGGGCGACTGCTCAAAGCCGGCGAGACCGGCGAGATCGTCATTCGCGGGCCCAACGTCACGGCGGGCTATGAGAAGAACCCGGATGCCAACGCCACGGCCTTCGCGCATGGCTGGTTCCACACCGGCGACCAGGGCGTGCTGGACGAGGACGGATATTTGCGCGTCACCGGGCGGCTCAAGGAGATCATCAACCGCGGCGGCGAGAAAATCTCGCCGCTCGAGGTCGATGATGTGCTGATGGATCATCCGGCGGTGGCGCAGGTGGTCACCTTCGCCATGCCGCATGACAAGCTTGGCGAGGAAGTGGCGGCGGCGGTCGTGCTGCGCGACGGCATCAGTGCCACCGAGGGCGACATCCGCACCTATGCCGCGACGCGGCTTGCCGACTTCAAGGTGCCGCGCAAGATCCTGATCCTGGACGAGATCCCCAAGGGCGCGACCGGCAAATTGCAGCGCATCGGCCTTGCCGCCAAACTCGGGCTTTGACGATGAAGATCACCATCTTCGGCGCCGGTGCGATCGGCGGCTATCTCGCGGCCAGGCTTGCCATTGCCGGGCGGACCGATCTATCGATCGTCGCGCGCGGCGCGCATCTGGAAGCGATCGAGGCAAACGGCCTGCGCCTGATCGAGGATGGCCAGGAGACGTCGGTCCCCGTCCGCGCCGCCGCCAAGGCCGAGGAACTTGGCGCGCAGGACTATGTGGTGCTGGCGCTGAAGGCGCACTCCCTCACCTCAGCGCTTGACCAGATCGCGCCGCTGCTTGGGGAACACACATCCGTCGTCACCATGCAGAACGGCGTGCCGTGGTGGTATTTCCATGGCGTCAGCGGGCTGCTCGAAGGCACCAGGCTGAACGCGGTCGATCCCGGCGGCACGATCTGGCGGCGGATCGGGCCGGAGCGCGTCATCGGCTCGGTCGTCTATCCCGCCGTCGAAGTGGACGCCCCCGGCCTCATTCGCCATGTCGAGGGCAAGCGTTTCTCGCTCGGCGAACCCTCCGGCGAGCGCAGCGAGCGGGTGACGCTTCTGGCCGAGGAAATGGTCAAGGCCGGCTTGCAGGCGCCGGTGCGCGACGACATACGCGGCGAAATCTGGGTGAAGCTGTGGGGCAATCTCTCCTTCAACCCGATCTCGGCGCTGACCGGCAGCACGCTTGCGGGAATCGTCGCCGACGAAGGCACCCGCACGCTCGCCCGCACCATGATGCTGGAGGCGCAG
This sequence comes from Mesorhizobium sp. M1396, assembly GCF_040317725.1. Lineage (NCBI taxonomy): Bacteria > Pseudomonadati > Pseudomonadota > Alphaproteobacteria > Hyphomicrobiales > Phyllobacteriaceae > Mesorhizobium > Mesorhizobium sp. M1396. The sequence continues at coordinate 121,593 of NZ_JAMYLA010000011.1, forward strand.
GCGATCGGCGAAAGCCTCGGCGTGCGTTTTCCCATAGCGGTCGACCGGCGCATCAAGGGCGCCGGCGATGTCGGCGAGCACAAGACCTCGATGCTGCAGGACCTGGAGCGCGGCCGGCCGATGGAGATCGACGCGCTGGTGAGCGCGGTGCAGGAACTTGGCCGGCTAACGGACAAGCCGACGCCGACCATCGATGCCGTGCTGGCGCTGGTGCGGCGGCTGGCGGTGGAGCGCGGGTGTTATGGGTGAAGGGTGGCGTCGAAGCTTTGAAGCAGCGGCCTGTCCCGATGATGCGCGGTGGCGGCTATGCGCCCCATGTCGGCCGTTAAAGTTAGTTGTGCCACCGCCTTACAGCGGACATTACCGGCGACCGCGCTTGAGGGCGTAGTTGCGCCAGGAACGGACCTGCCTTCAACCAACTCATTTTCTGGGCATAATATTCAGGGTCATTGCTTCACTCTCCTCGTGGCCTGCTGATATTCGAGCTCCAGTCGCGGCTATTTGGGCCCCCATCCGATTGACAAGCGCGACATAACGGGGCTGAGCGCGGAGCGAGTCGAGGTCGCTATCCTGACGCATCCAAGGCATGCGCAAAATGAGGTAGGCATGTGATGCAGTTAGCTGACGTTCCAGGCAATCGATAGCCTGCTCCGTCTTGCCCAGCTTCGCATAAAAACAGCCCATGTTGTACTGAACCGCAATGTTGTCTCCGGCGAACATTTCAGCACGGGAGGCCCACGACAGCGCGCGTTCAATCTCGCCAATCTCCGCCAGCATTGTGGCCCCGTAACATAGCGCGGTGGCATTGTCGGGATGCGCTTTGACTTCCTTTTCCACTCGCAGCACACCTTGCCTTGCTGCTTCCTTGGCGTCGTCGCTGCGGCCAAGTGAAACATAGACCATCACTAGATTGATCCAGACCCGATAGTCATCGGGTGACAACGATACGGCACGCTGGTACAGACCGGCAGCTTTCTCGTATTGACCTTGAATGAAACAATTCCGGCCGTAAGAGAAATAGGTATCGGAAGAACTGGCGTCTAACTCTAAAGCTCGCTCGAACTCCACTTCCGCCTCGGCATACCGGCCATTTACGAACAAGGCCCCGCCACGTGATGCGTGGGCGTCGGCGAGACCTGGCTCAAGTTCCAGCGCCCGTGTGCTGTTGGAAAGGACTGCCTCGAAGCAGGCGTCGGGATCGTTGCAAGTCAACAGAAGCCACTCACAATCAGCCAAAGCGGCATAAGCGCGCGCATAATTTGGGTCAATTTCAACGGCTCTAGCAAACAGTCGCTGCGCTGTTTTGATAAACTTGGTCTCGACTCCCCTGTTGAGGAACGACCTGCCCATCAACAGCGTCTCGTAAGCCTCTGGGTTGTCGGTCGAGCGGTTTGTAATAGTCTCCAGTTCTTCGGGCAACAGCTTCACTTTGAGGACATCGACTATGGTCTTGGAAATATCGTCCTGCAGTTTGAAGATATCGTCCAGCGTCCGGTCATATCGCTCGGCCCAAATATGGTCACCGCCACGACCATTGATTAGCTGAGCCGTGATGCGCACCCGTCCTCCAGCCTTGCGTACACTTCCCTCCAGGACGTAGGCGACATTCAGCTTCTTCGCCACTTCCTCGATTAATACCGCCTTGCCCTTGAAGGTAAAGACGGTATTGCGCGCGACGACGGAGAGTCCGGACACCTTCGAAAGGTCGGTGATAATGTCCTCGGTGATGCCGTCGGAAAAGTACTCCTGCTCGGGATCGCCGCTCATGTTGACAAAGGGCAGAACCGCGATCGAGGGTTTATCCGGGAGTTGAGGCACCGCGCTTTTGCCGGTCCCGCCTGTTCCGGCGCGGTAAACCTGCACCGGCTTTGCGATATTCTTGAGCGCGTGCTCGCCGAGATCGTCGAACGCCAATGTCAGCTTGCCGGTGACATGATCGTGCACGGTGGCGGAGACGTAGATGCCGCCGGGCTCAGCCAGACCCTCCAGCCGGGCTGCCACGTTGACACCGTCGCCATAGAGATCGCTACCCTCGACGATGACGTCGCCCAGATTGATGCCGATACGCAGGACGATGCGGTAGGCCTCCGCCACGCTCTCGTTGGCCCCGGTAAAACCCTTTTGTAATTCGACGGCGCATTGGACGGCATCAACCGCACTGCCAAATTCCACCAGCACACCGTCGCCCATCACCTTGACCACGCGGCCGTGGTACTGGGCAACCAATGGAACCAGAACATCGCGCCGCCGCGCTTTAAGAGCGGCCAGTGTGCCAGCCTCGTCGTGCTCCATGAGGCGCGAAAAGCCAACGACATCAGCAGCCAGAATCGCGGCAAGGCGGCGTTGGGTTCGAATCTCGGCCATGTGGGTTGAAGACTTTCAGAAAGCCCGGCATCTGGGAATGTATTGGTAATCTGGCCTGGAGTCTATCCGGCCCGACTTCCGCGTTGGGTCAGATCGCGTCGATGGGGGCGCCTGAACGTCCGCTTCTCACATTCCAGGCCTCCAAGCCGCAAGTCCGCTTCCGGCCCCCGATCAAGACGTTTCTACAACGGGCAAAGCGCCCCTGACGAGGTCCGCTCAATCACGCGCAGTCGATCTGGAGCCGATCACTCCTTCCCCGCCCGCTTGATCACCCGCGCATAAAATTCGCCGACAATGCCGCGCCGGAAGATCAGCACGCACACCATGAAGATCAGGCCGGTGGCGATGGTCACCGGAAAACCGGAGGTGGCAAGGGTGTTTTCCAGTCCGATGACCAGGCTCGCGCCGATGATCGGCCCGACCATCGTGCCGATGCCGCCGAGGAGCGTCATCAGGATCACCTCGCCCGACATCTGCCAGGTGACGTCGGTGAGCGTGGCGAACTGGAAAACGATCGCCTTGAGCGAGCCGGCCAGCCCGGCCAGCGCCGCCGACATCACGAAGGCGCCCAGCTTGTAGTTGGCGACGGAATAGCCCAGCGAAATGGCGCGGTTCTCGTTTTCCCGGATCGAACGCAGGATCATGCCGAACGGCGAATTGACGATGCGCCAGATGGCGAAGACGCCGATCAGGAACACCACCAGCACGAAATAGTACATGTTCAGCGACACGTTCAGGTCGAGCACGCCGAACAGGATGCCGCGCGGCACGCCTTGGATGCCGTCCTCGCCTTGCGTGAAGGGCGCCTGCACGCAGAAGAAGAAGAACATCTGCGACAGCGCCAGCGTGATCATGGCGAAATAGATGCCTTGCCGGCGAATGGCGAAGAAGCCCATGACAAGGCCGAGCAGGGCGGCGCCAGCCATGCCGAGCAGGATGCCCGCTTCCGGCGGCCAGCCCCAGATCTTGACGGCATGCGCGGTGAAGTAGGCGGCGCCGCCAAAGAAGGTGGCATGGCCGAACGACAACAGCCCAGTGTAACCAAGCAGGAGATTGAACGCGCAGGCAAACAGCGCGAAGCACAGCATCTTCATCAGGAAGATCGGATAGACCAGGAAAGGCGCCACCAGCAGCGCCAGGATGCCGAGCCCGACCAGCGTCCATTCGAGCCGTGCCGAGGTCCTGACGGGCTTCTCGCGAAGCGTCAGTTCGGCCATGTCGGATGTCGCTTCCGACATCTCGGATGTCCCTTCCGACATGTCAGGCATCCCTTCCGAACAGGCCGGCCGGCCGGACCAGCAGCACGATGGCCATGATGACGAAGACCACGAGGTTGGAGGCCTCGGGGTAGAAGACCTTGGTCAGGCCTTCGGCGAGGCCGAGCATGTAGCCGGTGACGATCGCGCCAAGGATCGATCCCATGCCGCCGACCACGACGACCGCGAAGACGACGATGATGAGATCCGATCCCATCAGCGGGCTCACCTGATAGACGGGTGCCGCCAGAATACCGGCAAGCCCGGCAAGGGCTGAGCCGAGGCCGTAGGTCAGGGTCAGCAGCAACGGCACGTTGACGCCGAAAGCCTGGACGAGGCGGGGATTCTCGGTCGCCGCGCGCAGGTAGGAACCCAACCTGGTCTTCTCGATCAGCGCCCAGGTTCCGAAGCAGACGATCAGCGAGGCGACCACCACCCAGCCGCGATAGTTGGGCAGGAACATGAAGCCGAGATTGGTGCCGCCGGAAAGCAGCGGCGGCACGGCGTAGGCGTTTCCCGAGACGCCGTAGTGGTAGCGGAATATGCCCTCGAGCACGAGCGCGAGGCCGAAGGTGAAGAGCAGGCCGTAGAGCGGATCGAGATCGTACAGCCTCGACAGCGCCAGGCGCTCGACAACGATGCCGAAGACGCCGACGATCAGCGGCGCAAGGATCAAGGCGGGCCAATAGCCGATGCCGAGATAGGTCAGAAGCAGATAACCGACGAAGGCGCCGAGCATATACTGGGCGCCATGGGCGAAATTGATGACGCGCAGCAGGCCGAATATGACGGCCAGACCCAGGCTCAGCATGGCGTAGAACGAGCCGTTGATCAGCCCGACCAGCAACTGGCCGAGGAAGGCCTGAACGGGGATTCCGAAGATCATCGTCATGGCGCCATCATACACCCAGGACTTCGTGCAGCAGCGTCATGCGGTCCGGCAGCTCGCCGACCGGAAACCCCGCCACGACCTTGCCGTGCTCCATCAGATAGAAACGGTCGGCGACACGGCTGGCGAAGCGGAAGTTCTGCTCGACCAGCAGGATCGTCACGCCGCGCTTTTTCAACGTCGCCAGCAACTCGCCGATGCGCTGCACGATGACGGGAGCGAGACCCTCCGTCGGCTCGTCGAGAAGCAGCATTTTCACGCCGGTTCGCAGCATGCGTGCGATCGCCAGCATCTGCTGTTCGCCGCCAGACAGCCTGGTGCCGGGGCTGTTGCGGCGCTCCTTCAGATTGGGGAAGAGTTCGAATATTTCCTCGACGCTCATGCCGCCCTCGGCGACGACCGGCGGCAGCACCAGATTCTCGTCGACGGTCAGCGTCGCGAAGATGCCGCGTTCCTCCGGCACGAAGCCGATGCCTTGATGGGCGGTGCGGTGCAGCGGCAGCCGCATCAGGTCCTTGCCGTCGAAAGCGATCTGGCCGGTTCGCTTGCGGATCAGCCCCATGATGGAGCGCAGCGTCGTCGTCTTGCCGACGCCGTTGCGGCCGAGCAGCGTGACCGTCTCGCCGGCAAACACCTCCAGATCGACGCCGTGCAGCGCTTGGCCCTCGCCATACCAGGCGTTGAGACCGCTGACCGCAAGGAGAGGCCCAGCACTACTCATCGGCGGTGCCCATATAGGCGACCTTCACGCGTTCGTCGCGGCTGACGGTGGCGTAGTCGCCGGCGGCAAGGACCTCGCCGCGCTGCATGACCGTTATCCAGTCGCAAAGGTCGGCCACGACAGTCAGATTGTGCTCGACCATCAGCACGGCGCGATCCTTGGCCACCGAGCGGATGAGGTCGGAAACCGTGGCCACGTCCTCATTCCCCATGCCGGCCATCGGCTCGTCCAGCAGCAACACTTTCGGATCGAGCGCCAGTGTCGTGGCGATCTCCAGCACGCGTTTCCTGCCATAGGAGAGATCGCCGGCGAGCCTGTTCCTGGCGTCGTCGAGACCGACCGACCGCAGCAGTTCCACGGCGCGCGGCGTCAGCCGATCGAGTGCCGCGAGCGAGCGCCAGAATTGAACGCTGAGCCCGCCCGGCCGCTGCAGCGCGACGCGCACATTGTCGAGTACGCTGAGGTGCGGAAAAATCGCCGATATCTGGAACGAGCGCACCAGACCCATCCGCGCGACCCTGGCCGGCGAGGTTCGGGTGATATCGTGGCCGAGCAGCTCGATCCTGCCGCTGGTCGGCGCCAGGAACTTGGTGAGCAGATTGAAGACGGTCGTCTTGCCGGCGCCGTTGGGTCCGATCAGCGCATGGATGTTGCCATGGCGGACATCGAGATCGACGTTCTTGACGGCGACGAAGCCGGCAAAGTCACGCCGCAAACCGCGGGCGGAAAGCACCACAAGCGGCTCGTTCGCGTTCAAGTCAGGCGGCGCCATGGCCGCGCCGATCACTGGCTGGCCGTCGGACAGCCGCTTTCCTTCTCGCTCAGGAAGGCCTCGTTGCCAGGGATGGTGGCGAGGTATTTATAGTAGTCCCACTCCTTGGTGCTCTCGGCTGGCGACTTGACCTGATAGAGATACATGTCGTGGATCATGTTGCCGTCCGCCTGCACCTTGCCGTTGGCCGTAAAAACGTCGTTCACCGGCATCGAATGCAATTGCTTGGCGACGGCTTCGGTCTCGTCGGTGCCGGCCTTGTCGATCGCCTTCAGGTATTGCGTCACCGCCGAGTAGGTGGCGGCCTGGATCATGTTCGGCATGCGGTTGGTGCGCTTGAAAAAGCGCTGCGCGAATTCGCGGCTCTTGTCATCGCGATCCCAGTAGAAACCCTCGGTCAGCACGACGCCCTGCGCCGCCTGAAGGCCAAGCCCATGCACCTCGGCCAGCGTGAAGAGAAGTGCTGCAAGACGCTGGCCGCCCTGGACGATGCCGAATTCGGCCGCCTGCTTGATGGAGTTGGAGGTGTCGAGGCCGGCATTGGCCAGACCGATGACCTTGGCGCCCGACGATTGCGCCTGCAGCAGGAAGGACGAATAATCGGTCGCCCCCAGGGGATAACGCACTTCGCCCAACACCTTGCCGCCATGGCTCTCGACGAACTTGGCGGTCTGCTCCTTGAGCGAATAGCCGAATGCATAGTCGACGGTGACTAAGAACCAGCTGTCGCCGCCCTGCTGCACGAGAGAGCCGCCGGTTCCCACCGCCTGCGAGTGGGTGTCATAAGCCCAGTGGAAGCCGTAGGGCGAGCACTGCTTGCCGGTCAGCTCGGTGGTCGCCGCACCGGTGACGATATCGATCTTCTTCTTTTCCTTGGAAATCCCCTGGACCGCTAGCGCCACCGAAGAGGTCGTCAGTTCCATGATGGCATCGACCTGTTCGGTGTCGTACCACTGCCGCGCGACGTTGGAGGCGATGTCAGGCTTGTTCTGGTGGTCGGCGCTGATGATTTCGACCGACGCTCCCTGCACCTTGCCGCCGAAATCCTCGACCGCCATCCTGGCCGCCTCGACCGACCACTTGCCGCCGAAATCGGCATAGACGCCCGACTGGTCATTGAGGATACCGATCTTGACCTTGCCGTCGGAAATCTCGGCGGCCGAGGCGGGGATCGCGGCCGCGGCGAGAAGGGCGGCAGAAACGAGATAACATGCCTTCATGGTCTACTTCCTCCCATTACGATGAATCCGGCCGCCCCCTACGATCGATCATCTGCAAAGCACAGCTGAACATGAGGAAAATGGGGATGGACGGCAAGGGGCAATGGCGAATTTCATATTCGAGGCGATGCCGCTTTGGCGGCATAATGCCGGCCATGAGCCCGAGATGAAACACCAACATGTGAACCGTCCGGGCGTCACGGCGGTTGTCCCGAGCTGCTGGAATTCCGGCGCCGCTACGACGTGCTCAGCCCTCCGCGGCGACCAGATGGCCGTTGCCGACATCCATTAGCGCCAGCTTCAGCGGCGCCTCGCCGATCTTGCGGGTGGCGCTCGGGATCTCCTTGTCGAGGCGGGCGAAGCGGCTTCTTCGCTTGCCCGGGTCGGGCACCGGCGCGGCTTCGATCAGCCGTCTTGTATAGGGGTGGCGCGGGTTGGAAAAGACCTGGTCGCGCGTGCCCATTTCCACGATCTGGCCGAGATACATGATGGCGACGCGGTCGGAAATGTTCTCGACCACCGCCATGTCGTGCGAGATGAAGAGATAGGCGACGCCGAAATCGCGCTGCAATTCCTTCAACAGATCGAGCACGCGCGCCTGGACCGAGACGTCGAGCGCCGAGACGCTTTCATCGGCGATGATCAGCTTCGGCCGCAGCGCAAGAGCGCGCGCGATACAAACGCGCTGGCGCTGACCGCCGGAAAATTCATGCGGATAAAGCTCCATCTGGTCGGCCGACAGGCCGACGCGCTCGAACAGCCCCGCGACACGCTGGCTGCGCTCTTCCTTCGACGCGATGCCATGGATCAGCAACGGCTCGGCGACGAGGTCGCCGACGCGCATGCGCGGATCGAGCGAGGCGTACGGGTCCTGGAAGATCATCTGCACGTCGCGGCGCACCGCCTTGCGCTCGTCGCGCCCGAGGCCCGACAGGTTGCGGTCACCGATGACGATGTCGCCGCTGTAAGGCACCAATCCGGCCAGCGCCTTGGCGGTGGTCGACTTGCCGCAGCCGGACTCGCCGACCAGCGCCAGCGTCTCGTTGGGCGCGATCGAAAAGCTGACGCCTTCGACGGCGTGGACGCGGCGGGTGACCCGACCGAAGATGCCGCCACGCAGATCGAAGCGGACATGCAGATCGTTGACATCAGCGACATTGGCCGGCGTCACCGTCTCGGCATCCCTGGATTTCTGGCGGCCGACGCCACCGCCGATGCGCGGCACGGCGGCAAGCAGCTCGCGCGTGTAGTCGGCCCGCGGCCGGGCGAAGATGTCTGATGTTTTTCCCTCTTCGACCATGCGGCCATGCCGCATGATGATGACGCGGTCGGCCATTTCGGCGACGACGCCCATGTCGTGGGTGATGAGGATGACGCTGGTGCCATGCTGACGCTGCAGGTCGCGCAACAGTTCCAGCACCTCGCCCTGCACGGTAACGTCGAGCGCCGTCGTCGGCTCGTCGGCGATCAGCACGTCGGGTTCGAGCGCCAGTGCCATGGCGATCATCACGCGCTGGCGCATGCCGCCGGAGAGTTCGTGCGGAAATTGCTTTAGCCGGCTTTCGGCTTCGGAAATCCGCACCGCCTTCAGCGCCTCGATGGCGCGCTGGCGGGCCTCGGTTGGCGACAGGCTGGTGTGCGCTTCGATGGATTCGGTCAGCTGCCGGCCGATCGACAGCACCGGGTTGAGCGAGGTCATCGGCTCCTGGAAGATCATGGCGATGCGGTCGCCGCGAATGCGCCGCATCCGGCTCTCGTCGAGCGCTGTGAGCTCGGTCTCACCGAGCCGGATGGTGCCGGAGGAAATCCGGGCGGCAGGCTGCGGCAGCAATTGCATGATCGCCAGCGCGGTCATCGATTTGCCGGAGCCGGATTCGCCGGCGATGCACAGCGTTTCGCCGCGCGTCAGCCTCAGCGACAGGTTGGAGACGACCTCGCGCTCGCCATCCTCGCCGCGCACGCTGACGGAGAGGTTGGCGATGTCGAGGATGGGTTTGGGGGTTGAGGTCATTGCGCGTGTGACCCCGAGAGGAATTTACTCCGGCACACCCCCCTCTGTCCTGCCGGACATCTCCCCCGCAAGGGGGGAGATTGGCGGTTTTGCCGCGGCGTCCATTCGTCACTGTTGAAAAGTGGCGAAGCCCGTCGTGACATCCGATCTCCCCCCTTGCGGGGGAGATGCCCGGCAGGGCAGAGGGGGGTGCCTTGGCGCCGACCTCTCATTCAAACACGCAGCGTGGGAAGTAGAACGACACCACCCAGTTCGGCATGTCGACGATCTCGCTGATGCGGAGATCGCCGCACACCGAGGCCAGCATGTAGGCCTCGGCCGGGTCGAGTTTGTAGCGAGCGGAAAGCAAATCGATCATCTGGGCAACCGCTTCCCTGGCGCCTGCCATCAGGTCAGGACCGATGCCGGTCGTCACCTCATAGCCCTTGGCATCGAGATGGCGCGTCACCGGGCCGGATGTGGTGAAGCGCGGCGTCTTCAGCCTGGCATCCTTGACCAGGTCGAGCTTGAGCACGACATCCATCGGGCTTTCGATCGCCGTGCCGCAGACCTCGCCGTCGCCTTGCGCGGCATGGGTGTCGCCGACCGAAAACAGCGCGCCCGCCACTTCCACCGGCAGATAGAGCGTGGTGCCGGCGGCGAGATCGCGGATGTCGAGATTGCCGCCGACGCGGCGTGGCGGCACCACCGAGTGGTGGCCCATCTCGGCAGGTGCGTTGCCGATGGTGCCGGCGAACGGTTTCAACGGCACGCGGGCGTTTTTACCGAACAGCGCCGGCTCGAGTGAACCGGCGTCATATTTCCAGATGTTCAGCGCCGGCTCCTTGAACTCGTCGGCGAGCAGGCCGAAACCCGGAATGTTGGCCGTCCAGCCGAAGCCGGACGGTTTGAACAGCTCGATCGTCACCTTCAGCGCGTCACCCGGTTCGGCACCCTCGACGAAGATCGGACCGGTCACCGGATTGACCATGGCGAAATCGAGCTTGGCGACGTCGGCAACGGTGCTGTCGGGCTTCAGCTGGCCGCCGCCGGCATCGAGGCACTGGAACTCGATGGTCGAGCCGGGCGCCACCCGCTCGGCCGGGGCAAACGAATTGTCCCAGCCGAAATGATGATGGCGCCCGTGGATGGTGTAGTCGCAGCTACTGCACATCTTTTACGTACACATTGTCGTAGTTGATCGGAATATGGACCGGGTCGACATAGAGGTTGTCGGCGCCGCCCATGCGCGCCGATTTCATGGTGAAGCGCTGCTCGTTGAAGACCGGCGCCCAGGGCGCGTCCTCCATCACCTTGTCGTAGATGGCGCTCCACATCTTGTCGCGCTCGCCGGCCTTGGCCGGATCGACCACCGAGTCGGCCTCGGCCGCCTTGGCGTCGAGATCCTTGTTGCAATACCACGACCAGTTCCAGCCGCCCGGCACCGCACCAGCGCAGCCGAGGATCGGGCCGTAGAAGTTCGACGGGTCGGGGAAGTCGGCGATCCAGGCCATGCCGCCGGACCAGATCATCGGCGCGCCGGCCTTGTCGCCGCCGGCGGCGATGACGTTGGCCTGGGCGAGCGACTGGATGCTGGCCTTGATGCCGATCGCCGCCAGGTCCTGCTGGATCGCCTGGGCGATGCGCGGGTTGGGATCGGTGTTCATGGCGAACAGCTGCGTGTCGAACCCATCGGGATGGCCGGCTTCGGCAAGCAGCGCCTTGGCCTTGGCGACGTCGTAGGGGTAGCCCTTGTACTCCTTGTCGTAGCCAGGCATCGACGGCGGAAGCGGCTGGTTGGCCGGCACGGCGCGGCCGTTGATGATCTGGATGATGCGCGCCTTGTTGATCGCCATGTTGACCGCCTGGCGCACCTTCACATTGTCGAACGGAGCCATGGTGGTGTTCATGGTGACGTAGCCGGTGTGCAGCTGACCGCCTTCGACGACGCGCGCCTTCTGCTCGGGATCGGCCATCACCTCCTGGAACTTGGCTGGCGGAATACCGTCGCCGGGGACGTCGATCTCACCCTTCTGCAGGCGCAGCAGCGCCACGATCGGCTCCTGGCCGATCTCGAAGGTGATCTTGTCCAGATGCGGCAGCCCCTTGTGCCAGTAGTCCGCATTGCGCTCAAAGACGATGCGCTGGCCGAGCGTCCATTCGGCGAGCTTGAAGGCACCGGTGCCGACCGGATGCTTGCCGAAATCGGCGCCGTATTTCTCGACCTCTTCCTTCGGCACGACATGTGAGAAGTTGATGGCCATGACATGCAGGAAGGTGGCATCGGGACGGGTCAGCTCGAACTTGACCGTGTAGGGATCGACGACGGTGACGCCGGAAAGGCTCTCGGCCTTGCCGGCGGCGACGTCGTCATAGCCCTTGATCGAGCCGAAAAAGCCGGCGCCGGGGCTCTGGGTCTTCGGATTGGTGACGCGGTCGAGCGAATATTTCACGTCGTCGGCGGTCATCTCGCGGCCATTGTGGAATTTCACACCATGGCGCAGCTTGAAGGTGAAGGTCTTGCCGTCGGGCGCGATCTCGTAGCTTTCGGCGAGGTCCGGCTTCAGGTTGGTGGTGCCCGGCTCGTAGTCCATCAGCCCGTCGAACAGGCTCTTGATCATCGACCAGTTCTGCCAGTCATAGCCGATCGCCGGATCGAGCGTGGCGACGTCGTCCTTGTAGGTGAGGGTGATGGCGCCGCCCTGCTTGGCGTTCGGATCGACGGTGTCCTCGGCGCGGGCGCTTGTCATGCCGAGCATCAGCGCCAGCGCCGATGCCGCTACCGTGGATGCGAGAAACTTTTTCATTTTTATGTTCCCTTTCTCTGTTTGGTTTCAGTCATGTCATGTTGTTTTCGCTCAGGTCCGGTTGTCACCTGAGCTTGATGCGGGGATCGATGAACGGCGCGATGATGTCGGCAAGCAGATTGCCGAGCACGATGGCGAAGGCCGACACCAGCGTGACGCCCATGATGATCGGAATGTCGACCCGCTGAATGGCCTGCCACGCCAGTTGGCCGATGCCGGGCCAGCCGAACACGCTTTCGACGACGACGATGCCGCCCATGAAGATGCCGATGTCGATGCCGATCATGGCGATGACCGGCAGGATGGCGTTGGGCAGCGCATGGCGGAAGAGGATGGCGCGGCGCGCCAGGCCCTTTGCGCGCGCGGTGCGGACATAGTCCTGGCGCAGCACGTCGATCATCGACGAGCGCATCATGCGCGCGTACCAGCCGGCGCCGAGGATGCCCATGGTCAGCGACGGCAGCACCAGATGACGCCAGGTGCCGTAGCCGCCGATCGGAAACCAGCTGAGCCGCACGGCAAAGACGTAGAGCAGCAGCAGGCCGACGACGAATTGCGGTGCCGAGACGCCGACGAAGGAGGCGACCATCAAGGTCTGGTCGGTGGCGGTGCCGCGCTTGACGGCGGCGATCAGGCCCATGCCGAGGCCGAGCAGCAGCTCGCACAGGATGGCGCCGACCATCAGCAGCAAGCTGGCCGGCAGCCGCGAGACGATCAGCTCGGTGACCTCGGAGCGCTGGATGTAGGAGCGGCCGAGATCGCCGCTGAGCAGCCTGACCAGATAGCGCCAGTACTGGACGACGAAGGGCTGGTCGAGGCCGAGCTGCTGGCGGATGTTCTCGACCGTCTGCGGCGTGGCGCTGCGGCCGGCGATCTGTCGCACTGGGTCGGCCGGCAAGAGGTAGAGCAGCGCGAAGGTGATCAGCGAGACGCCGAGCAGGATGAGCAGCGACTGGATGAGGCGGCGGCCGAGATAGGCGATCATGCCCGGCCTCTTTGCGTCGGATCGAGGATGTCGCGCAGCGCATCGCCAATCAGGTTGAAGGCCAGCGCCAGCGCCAGGATCGCGGCACCTGGGAAGAACACCAGCCAGGGTGCCGCCTGGAAATAGGTCTGGTTCTCGAAGATGATGTTGCCCCAGGACGCGGTAGGCGGCTGCACGCCGATGCCGAGGAAGGAGAGCGTCGCTTCGAGCAGCACGGTGGTCGAAATGCCGAGCGTGCCCCAGACGATGATGGTCGGCAGGAGATGCGGCAGGATGTGGCGAAACAGGATGCGCGGCGCGCTCGCCCCAATGGTGCGTTCGGCGTCGATGAACTCGCGCTCGGCGAGCGATGAGGTTTCGGTATAGATGACGCGCGCGGTCTGCACCCAGTTGACCAGGGCGATGACCATGGCGACGATCCACAGGCTGGGCTGGAATACCGCCGCCAGGCAGATGGCGAGCAGCAGCGCCGGGAACGCCATCATCAGATCGGTGAAGCGCATCAGCGCGCCGCCTATCCAGCCGCGGAAATAGCCCGCGGTGACGCCGACCAGCGTGCCGATGAACAGCGCCACGCCATTGGCGACGATGCCGATGATCAGCGAGGTGCGGGCGCCATAGAGGATGCGGGTCAGGAGATCGCGGCCGAGCAGATCGGTGCCCAGCCAGAATTTTGCATCCGGCGGCAAGGGCGAGCCCTCGATGGTCAGGCCGTCGAACATCTGCTCGTTTGGGTCGTAGCCGGTCAGCCACGGCGCCAGCACGGCGCCGGCGACGACGATGGCGACGATCACCAGGCCGAGCATGGCCAGACGGCGTTTGACCAGACGGCGCCAGACGCCGGCGCGCGGCTTGACCGGCATGCGCCCGGCCGCCGGGAGATCAGGCGCGATGGGACTGGTCATCGCCGCCTTCTTCCCCCGTTGCTTCCTCGCTTGTCATCGCCACGATCCGGCGCGCGGCATCCTCGACGCTGATCTGCCAGCTCATCGCCAGCGAGCGCAGCCGCGCATAGGCGCGCTCGTCATCCGTGCCTTTCGACAGTGCGGCCACCGCGCGTACGATGGTCTGACGCTCGGCGACACGCTGGCGAAGCGAAGCGATCTCGCTGGCCAGGTGTTTGCGCGCCTCGAAGCTCTGCCTCGCGATCAGCAGCGCGCTGTAAACGCCGGCATTGCCGACGGGCTTCAGCAGTTGCGCATCGGCCTTGTGCGACAGCGCCCATTCGATGCGGCCCGGCGCCTCCGAACCGATCAGCGCCACCAGCGGCATCGGCGCTTCGCCCGGCTTCCACGGGAATTGCTCGTCAAAGCCGAGATCGGCGTCGAAGAAGACGAAATCGGCCGCCAACGCCTCGGGCGGCAGTTCGGGCCAGCAGTCCAGCGTGATCAGGCCGATGGCCGACAATTGCCGGGTGATGGCCTGCACCGTCGGATGCGGGCGATGCAGGATGAAGGCCCTGGCGCCACCGAGATTGGGGATGCGCGGCGTCCTCGTCACGACACCACCCTCAGGCGCGGACGGCCGAACGTTTTGGCGGGGTCGTAGCGCGACAGATAAGGGTCCGGCGCGACCTCGTCCTCGCGGCTGACGACCTCGAAGAAGCCATCCGCGATGCGCCCGATGATCACGGGCAGCGTGGCGTGCTGGGAGTGGGCGTCGATGGCGATCGGCCCTAGCCGGGTGGAGAAGCGCCGTTCGGCGAAGGCTTTGGAGAATTCCGCCGGGCCGGCATCGGGATCGCTGGAGAGCACGTCGGCCATCACTTGCACGGAGGCATAGGCCGAGGCCTCGAAGGACGAGGCGAATGCGGCCGGGCGTGGCGCGAAATACGGCCCAACCGACAAATGCCCATTGCCTGATACACCGATCGCCGGCAGCTCGCCCTCGGTGAGGTTGCAGGAGATGACCGGGCAGGCTTCCGGGCTGAAGGCTAGATCCTCAGCCGCGAGGTCGCGATAGGCCGCCAGGAAGGCGTAAGACGACGTGCCGATCAAATTGTTGAGGACGAAGTTCGGCCGCGTGGCGCGGATCTCCGCGATCAGGCGCGACACGTCGGTCTCGCCGATGCGCAGATAGCGCTCGCCCAGGACCTTGCCGCCGGCATCGGCGATCAGGTCGCGCGCGACGCGGTTCATCTCCCAGCCCCAGATATAGTTCGAGCCGAGCAGGAAGCCGTTGGCGCCGAAGCGCGGCACGACATGCGCCATCAACGGCACCAGATGCTGGTTGGGGCAGGCGTGCATGTAGACGACATGCTCGTTGGCCTCGAAGCCCTCGTAGGGGCAGGCGTACCAGAGCATGCCGCCCGCCTTCTCCAGCACGGGAATCGTCTCCTTGCGGCTCCAGGAGGTGACGCAGCCGACGACATGGCGCGCGCTGCTGGTCTTGAAGATGTCCTCGCAAAGCGTCGCGTAGCGATCGGCATTGCTTTGCGGATCGCGCTCGACCGGCACCAGCTCGATGCCTGAGCTCCGGTCGGCGTTGATGTCGGCGATCGCGCGCATGGCGCCCATGCGGCACGCATCGGACACGAGCTGATAGCTCCCCGAGCGGGAATAGAGGATGCCGATCTCGATGCGCCGTTTCAAACAGATCCCCTAGAAATGACAATGCCCCGCAGCCAGCGCCGGAGGGCGAGGCATACGAGGCATATTTGCCGCCCGGCGATCAGAGCCGGTATTTTTCCGATGGCTAACCTATTCGGTAGGGGCGGTCAGTCAAGCCCCCAACGATATCCGCGTGCGACACCCACTGCCTGCCATCGCTGTCTCATTGCCGCCAGCTATCTGGCCGCCGGCCTCTGACTGTGTTGGCGGGCATAGGCCAAGCAGGCGTCCACCGTGCTGACACAAAGCGCGTCGCGGCTGTTCGGCAGATTGTTGTCGCCGGCGTAGGCAACTTCGGCAACGCGGCCGTCGACCATGCGAATTTGCGTGTCGCAATAGCCGCCTGGAGCGACATTGACGGAGCCGCCGACCACCGGGATCGCGCCTACCGCCAGGGTTGGGACGACAATGCTGAGATTGCCGCGCTGAACGACGCGCTTATAGGTCCAGATCTGGCCCGATCGGCCAGCGTCAGCGGTGGCGGTCGGAAACCCCGCGCACATCCGGACGTCGGCTTCGCTGAGGCCGACCATCTCCTTGCGAGCCGCCGCCACCGTGGGGTCAACCTTGGCGACGCGCGACGTATCGTCGGGAATGACACAGGAGGATTGCATGCCGACGAACAGAACAGGAAGGGCAAGCTTTCGAATACAGGAAAATGTCATACCGATTGTGGGATTTGCGTGGCGCCCGCCGCTCCTTTTACCTAGGCAAACAGTCGCTTGGATCAACCCGTGCGGCTTCACGAAAAAGTGGCCACGGGCGGCGAGCGCATCGTCGGCGACCGACACGACGATGGCGTCGGCGCCCGGCCCGATCGAGAAGCCATGCACGATCGTACTCGGCAACGAAGCTGACGGCGGGCGCGGAAAAGTCCCAGGACCGGTCTTCAATGCGGTAGGTGCCGGAGCCGCCGGTCCAATAGGTGATCTGGCCCATCTGCGGATGTTTGTGCGCCGCGACCTGGCCAAGATGAACGTTTGCGCGGGCATTTCTGGCAACCAACGCCATAGTTAACGCGTTAAGGGAGGATCCAAGATGCGATCGGAAGATTTCCGTGCCGACAAGGGGTGTTCCTGTCCAACCGGCGCTTCTGCGTCAACGTGCTGACGCATGACCACATGCTCTATGTCGATCGCAACTATACACAGCCGACGCGGCTTGGCAGCTTTGGCGGGTGAGTTTTCGCTGGTAGCGCTACACGAACATTCGAAGTTGGCCGAAGCCTCCCCCCAACTTCGTCATCCTACGGTCTGCGCCGCGTCGCTTCGCTCCTTGCTCCGCCATAGGATGACGAAGCGATTGATGTTTCCGCCAATCTTCAAGGCATGCGGCCTGTAACGCAGGCGACCAGTCAAACTTCCGCGCGGAGGTGCTGAACTGTCTCAGCTCTCGCCGTCGATCAGGCTTTCCAGGAGATCGAGCAGTTGCTCAAGCTTGTCGTGGCCAAAACGCTGTTCGATGTCGTCATAGATGACGCGCCGCTCGGGCGACAGGGCGTCGATCAAGGCGGAGCCGGCCGGGGCGATGGTCAGCACGACGCGGCGGCCGTCGACTTCCGCCTTGTTGCGGGTGATGAATTTCCGCCCCTCGAGCGCCTTGATGATGCGCGTCAGGCTGGGCGGCAGCACCGAGGCGCGATCGGCAAGCTCCGTCGCCTCGACCGGGCCGGCTTCGCTCAACACACGCAGCACGCGCCATTGCTGTTCGGTCACGTCATGCGCCGCGAGCATCGGGCGAAACCGCGCCATCACCGCTTCACGGGCGTGAAGGAGCGCCATCGGCAGGGAACGACGGGTGTTTTCAGGCAGCAAGAAAAACAGTCTCCCCACGCTGGCTTGCGATCGAAAACAGGCCTTCCCTCAGCCAAGGCCCGTTCCTGCCATCCCGTATCGTTGCGCCAAACCCGATGCAAGACTTGACTTCGTGGATGCCGCATGTAATTAACGCGTTAACTACAACAAAGCAATAACCCTGGGAACGAAGCGCCGTGCCTCACTTCTCCATCGAGTATTCGGCCAATCTCGATGCCAAGGTCGATGTGGCGCTGAGCCTTCTCCGAATCTGATCTCCTCTCGAGGGTACAGGATCGCACCAGACCCACCGCGGCCTGTCAGGCGGCGTCTTTTGCTCACGCTCTTCAAATTTTTGAGAGAATATTCCCGGCTTTGGCGAGAACGGCGAAACGCGTTCTTTGATATAATCCATAGAATTTCTGAGGATGTGACCAAGGCTAGGCAATCCGGCCGGCTGCCATGACTTCACAACCGCAGAGATCAATCATGCCCGACTTCAAAAACACTTTGCCATCTTCCCTTTGGTCAACCGTCAACCGGCGCAGCGGCCTTGCCCTGCTGTTCGCATCGGCCGTCGCGGTCGGCAGCCTGATGGCGCCCAGCGTGTCGTTCGCCGAAGACAAGAAGGCGATCAAGGTCGGTATCATCAGCGGCGAGGACGAGGATGTCTGGCGGGTCGTCGTCGCCCAGGCGGCCGAAAAGGGACTCACCATCGAGACCGTGGTGTTCAACGACTACACCCAGCCCAACGAGGCGCTGGAGCGCGGCGAAATCGACGCCAACGCCTTCCAGCACCAGCCTTATCTCGACAACCAGATCAAGACGCAGGGCTATCACATCGTCCGTGTCGGCTACACCGGCGTCTGGCCGATCGGCCTCTACTCGAAGAAATACACCAAGGTCGCCGAGCTGCCCGAGGGCGCGGTCATCGGCGTGCCGAACGACCCCTCCAATGAAGGCCGGGCGCTGCGCGTCCTGCAGAATGAAGGCGTGATCAAGCTGAAGGCCGGGACCGGCATCTTGGCCACCACGGCCGACATCGCCGAAAACGCAAAGAATGTGGTGATCAAGGAACTCGATGCCGGCATCGTCGGACGCTCGGTGGAGGATCTCGATGCCGCCGTGGTCAACACCGACTGGGCGCTGAAAAGCGGGCTGACGCCGGAAAACCGCATCGCGCAGGAGCCCATTGCCGACAATCCGTACCGCAACTTCATCGCGGTAAAAGCCGGCAACGAGAACGAGGCCTGGGTGAAGACGCTGGTGGCTTCGTACCAGAACGAGGCGGTGAAAGCCGAGTTCGACAAGGTCTACAAGGGCACCGGCCTCAGCGCCTATTGAGGACATACAGGCGCTAAAGCGTCTGCTTTGACTGCAAGGCGGTCCGCGCCACGCGCGGGCCGCACTCGTATTTTCAGGATCCGCCCATGAACCAGCACTTTACCTCGACCGCCGAGACCACGGAGCAGGCCAGCGCAACACAGCAAGATGTCGTGCGCCTTGTCGAGCTTAAGCGCCACTTCGGCGTCACGGCAGCGCTTGACGGCGTGTCGCTGACCGTGCGCAAGGGCGAGGTCCTCGGCATCATCGGCCGCAGCGGCGCCGGCAAGTCGACGCTGATCCGCTGCCTGAACGGGCTGGAGCGGCCCGATTCCGGCGAAGTGTTCATCGAAGGCCGAGAGATCGGCCGGCTCGGCGAGCGCGACCTGCAGCCGCTGCGCCGGCGCATCGGCATGATCTTCCAGCATTTCAACCTTTTGTCGGCCAAGACCGTCGAGGACAATGTGGCGCTGCCGCTCAAGATCGAAGGCCGCCCGAGGGCCGAGCGGCTGGCACGCGCGGCCGAGCTGCTCGATCTCGTCGGTCTGTCGGAGAAGGCAAAAGCCTATCCGGCATCGCTGTCGGGCGGCCAGAAGCAGCGCGTCGGCATCGCCAGGGCGCTTGCCGCACGCCCGGCGCTGTTGCTGTCGGACGAAGCGACCTCGGCGCTCGACCCGGAGACGACGCGCTCCATTCTCGCGCTGCTCAAGGACATCAACCGGCGGCTTGGCCTGACCATCCTGCTGGTCACCCATGAGATGGAAGTGATCCGCTCGATCGCCGACCGGGTGGCGGTGATCGATGCCGGGCGCATCGTCGAGCAAGGGCCGGTGTGGTCGGTGTTCGCCGATCCGCGCTCCGACATCACAAAAAGCCTGCTCGGCGCCATCCGGCCGCAGCTGCCAGCCGAGCTGACAGCCCGGCTGCTGCCGGCGGCCGGCGCCGAGACGATCCTGCGCGTCGACGTGGCCGGCGAGGCGGCAAACGGCCCGCTGCTGTCCGACCTTGCCGTTGCTGTTCCGGGCGCCTTCCGCCTTATCCATGGCGGCATCGACCATATCCAGCAGCAGCCTGTCGGGACGCTGTTCCTTTCGGTCCCCGGCAGCGATGCAGATCATCTCGCTGAAATCATCACATTCCTGAAGGCTCGCCAGGCGCGGGTGGAGGTGCTTGGCCATGTCGCCAATCCTGTTTGAACTTCTGCTGCGTTCCATCTGGGAGACGGTGCTTATGACGGCCGCCTCCGGCTTCATCTCACTGGTGTTCGGCCTGCCGCTCGGGCTCGCATTGATCGCCACCGAACGCGGCGGCATTGCCGAGAGCCTATGGGTGAACCGGGCGCTCGGCGCCGTCATCAACGGCTTCCGCTCGGTGCCTTTCATCATCCTTCTGGTGGCGCTGATCCCGGTGACGCGACTGATCGTCGGCACCTCGATCGGCACCTGGGCGGCGATCGTGCCGCTGTCGATCGCCGCCACGCCCTACTATGCGCGCATCGCCGAAGTGTCGCTGCGCGAGGTCGACCACGGCTTGATCGAGGCGGCGCGGGCCATGGGCGGTAACCGCTGGACGATTATCCGCGAGGTGCTGGTGCCCGAAGCCCTGCCCGGCATCGTCGCCGGCTTCACGGTCACGCTGGTGACGCTGATCGGCGCCTCCGCCATGGCCGGCGCCATCGGCGCCGGCGGCCTCGGCGACCTCGCCATCCGCTACGGCTACCAGCGCTTTGAGACCAGCGTCATGATCGCCGTGGTCATCGTGCTGATCATCCTGGTCTGCGGCATTCAATGGGTGGGGGATCGCCTGGTGGCGAGGCTGGATCGGAGATAATGGTCAGCCGGCTGAACATTCGGTTCGGCCGAGGCCTTCTCCGGAGCAATCTTACCGTTGGCGCCGCCCCTCACTGTCCTGCCGGACGTAAAACGGGAGAGAGGAGCTGGCCGTAACGCCGACATTCTTCCTGTAACGCTGGTAACTGGCGAAATCGTCAACGACAGCGCCCCTCTCCCCGTCACTATACGGGGAGAGGATGCCGGCAGGCAGGTGAGGGGCAGCGCCGAGGCTGGTCACTATGATGCTGTGGGACTAGCCGCGCTAAGCTCGCAACCTAACGCCCTCCGGATCGAAGAACGGTATCGGCGCCACCACTGCGCGGGTCGGCCTGCCCTCGATGTCGATGCTGAGCTCCGTGCCAATGGCCGTGAACGGCAGCCGCAGATGCGCGGTGGCCAGCACCTTGCCGAGAGAATAACCGTGGTCGCTGTAGGTGACCATACCGGCATCCTCGCGGCGATCGCGGCGCGGCGAACGGACCAAGCCGTTGCAATGGCGGTGCGTCAGCCGGCGCGCTGCTTGTCCGTCGCTTTCCGGTCAATCGCGAGCTCGCCCGAGAGGACCACGCCAAATTTTTCGCTGGCTTCCGCAGGCGTGTAGTACCCCAGCGCCACATCGCGCAGCACCAGATCGGCATTCCGCTCACGCGGATCGCCATAGCCACCGCCGCCCGGCGTACCGACCCTGACCCGATCTCCAGCCTTCAGCGCGATGTCCTGCTCCTTGGACAGGTGCGGCGGCACATGTTCCTCGCCGTCGCGGAAGACGGTCACCGTGTTGACCGCGCCATCCTTGCCGCCGAGCGCGCCTTGCGGGCCGAAACGGCCGTGATCCATGACGAAGGAGGCGCGGGCATCGCCGCGCAGGATCTCGACCTCATAGGCGAGGCCGAAGCCGCCGCGATGCTTGCCGGCGCCACCGGAGCCTTCGCGCAAGGCATAGTGGCGGTAGAGCACAGGAAAAGCCTGTTCCATGATCTCGACCGGCGGCGATTTGGAAATGCCGATGGTCGAGCAGCCATTGGTCAGGCCGTCATGGCTTGAATTGCCGCCATAGCCGCCGCCGGAGATCTGGTACATGACGTAGTCGCGGCCGCGCGCCGGATCGTTGCCGCCGAGCGCGAAGTTGCCGCTGGAGCCGGCGGGAGCCGCCGTCACCTTGTCCGGCAGCGCCTGCACCATCGCCGCGAACACCGCCTCGGCGATGCGCTGCGACACCTCGGCCGCGCAGCCCGATACGGGACGCGGGTATTTGGCGTCGAGGAAAGTGCCTTCCGGTCGCTTGACGATCAGCGGCTCGAAAGCGCCGGCGCTGATCGGCACGTCGGGGAAAATGTGGCGCATGGCCAGATAGACCGAGGACAGGGTCGTCGCCAGCACGCTGTTCATCGGCCCGGCGCACGGCTTTGACGAGCCGGCGAAATCGAAGGTCAGCGTGTCGCCCTGTTTCTCGACGGCGAGCGCGATGGTCAGCGGCTCGTTGACCACCCCGTCGGAGTCGACAAAGGCCTCGGAACGGTAGGTGCCGTCGGGGATTGCCGCTATGTTGGCGCGCATCTGCTCGGCGGCGCGGCGGCGCAGTTCGGCGATCGCCTCGACGACAGTTTCGTCTCCGTAACGATCCAGGATTCCGTTGAGCCGATCCTGCCCGATCAGCAGTGCAGCCGCCTGGGCCCTGATGTCGCCGATGCGCTGGTCGGCGACACGGATGTTGGAACAGATGATGGCGTAGATCTCTGGATCGAGCACGCCCTTCTTGAACAGCTTCACCGGCGGCAACCTCAGGCCTTCCTGCTCGACCGCCGTTGCCGAGGCTGAAAACCCGCCCGGCACCGAGCCGCCAATGTCGGGCCAGTGGCCGGTGTTGGACAGCCAGCAGAAGATTTTGCCGTCGCGATAGACCGGCATGGCGAAGCGCACATCCATCAGATGGGTGCCGCCGAGATAGGGGTCGTTGACGATGTAGATATCGCCCGGCTCGGGAGGCAGGCAGCGGCCATCGGCGATCATCTCGATCACCGTCCTAGTCGAATACTGCATGACGCCGACGAACACCGGCAGGCCCTGGCTACCTTGCGCGATCAGCGAACCGTCGACGGCCGAATAGATGCCGTCGGAACGGTCGTTGGCCTCGGCGATGACAGGCGAGAAGGCGGCGCGCGAAAAGGTCAGGTCCATCTCGTCGCAGACCTGCTGCAGCGCCGCCTGGAGGACCGAAAGGGTGATGGCGTCGAGCTTTGCCATATCAGGCCTCGCCAATGTCGATGATGATGTTGCCGTCGGCGTCGCAGCGTGCGCGGTCGCCGGGTTCGAGCACGGTGGTGGCGTCCATCTGTTCGAGGATCGCCGGCCCTTCGATGACCGCGTCGAGCGGCAGCTTTTCCCTGCTATAGACCGGTGTGTCGTGCCAGCGCCCAGCGTACCAGACCGGCCGGATTTCTCGTCGCGCCTCGTCGAGCGTTGTTGCGCGCCCGGCCGGATCGATCAGCCGCGACAGATCGATCGCCGGACGCACGCCCGTGACCGAGGTGTTGAGGTTGACGAGATTGGCGCGGATTTCCGGCAATTCGACCTTGAAGCGGGCGAAATAAGCCTTTTCGAAAAGCTGCTGCAGCGCCGCCCGCGTCACTGACGACGACGGCAATGGCACGTTGATGATGTGGGTCTGGCCGACGAACTGCATATCGGCGGAGTGCGTGACGCGGATCGTCTCCGGCTTCACCGCTTCCTTGCCGATCAGCTCCTCGCCTTCGTTTCGGTGCCGTTCCAATACCACGTGAAGCCGGGTTTCATCGAGTACAGCCACTGGTTGGTTGACGGTGTTGACGAAGTCGTGACGCAGATCGGCGACGACGCAACCGAGCGCGTTGGTGATGCCGGGTCGTGCCGGCACCAGCACCTTGGGCAGGCCGAGCTCACGCGCCAGGGCGGTGGCGTGCAGCGGGCCGGCACCGCCAAAGGCGAACAGCGCGAAATCGCGCGGATCGTGGCCGCGCGACACCGAGACCATGCGGATGGCGCCGGCCATCTTCATGTTACCCAGCCGCAGCACCGCACCCGCCGCCTCGACGCCGGACAGGCCAGTCGCCTTGCCGATCTTGTCCTCGAATATGCCCGTGACGCGCCCGACGGTGACCGGGTTTTCGACCGCCAGCAGCTTCTTGGGCGCCAGCCGGCCGAGCACCAGATTGGCGTCGGTGATGGTCGGCTCGAGACCGCCGCGTCCGTAACAAATCGGGCCAGGATTGGCGCCGGCACTTTCCGGACCGATCTGGATCAGGCCGGCCGCATCGACACGGGCGATCGAGCCGCCGCCGGCGCCGACCGTATGCACCGCCACCATCGGCACGTGGATCGGCATCGCATATTCGATCTCGATCTCGTTCGAGACAGCCGGCTCGGCGTTGCGGATCAGCGCCACGTCGGTGGAGGTGCCGCCCATGTCGTAGGTGACGAGGTTTTCGAAGCCGGCGCGCTTTCCGGTATAGGCGGCGGCGATGACGCCCGAGGCCGGACCGGACATCACCGTCTTGGCCGATTCACGTGTGACGAAGCGGGCCGAGATCATGCCGCCATTGCCGTTCATGATCAGGAAATCGCGGGCATAGCCCTTTGCAGCCAATTCCTTGCGCAGCCGCTCGACATAACGCTCGAGGATCGGCTGCACCGAGGCGTTGACTGAGGCGGTGACGCCGCGCTCGAATTCGCGCGCTTCCGACAGCAGCGCGTGACCCGCCGTGATGTAGCCGTTCGGCCAGAATTCGGCGGCGATTTCGGCGGCGCGCCGCTCATGCGCCGGGTTGGCGTAGGAATGCAGGAAATGGATGACGAGGGATTCGCAGCCGGCCGCGATCAGCGTCTTCACCGCCTCGCGCATTTCCGCCTCGTCGAGCGGCGTGCGGATCACCCCCGACGCCTCGACGCGCTCCGACACTTCGAGCCGCAGATTGCGCGGAATGATCGGCACGAAGCTGCCGGTCATGCCATAGGCCTGCGGCCGTGTCCGTCGGCCAAGCTCGATCACGTCGCGAAAGCCGCGCGTGGTGATCATGCCGGTTTTCGCCAGCCGGCGTTCGAGCACCGCATTGGTGGTGGTTGTCGTGCCATGCACGATCAGGTCGATGCCGTCGATCGGAAATCCGGTGGCGCCGAGTGCCGAAACGACGCCGAACGCCTGGTTGTCGACCGTGGTCGGGGTCTTGGCGATATGCACCCTGCCGCCGTCGCGTCCGTCGATCAGGAGCAGGTCGGTGAAGGTACCGCCGACATCGATACCGGCAACGACATTTCCCAGGGAATCATGTGCTTGCGCCGAAAAATTCTCTTCCATCGTCGAAACCCGAAATGCGCGGACTACGGATATGCGTCAGTTTGGAAAGCTGTTTTAAGGGAGCATCTTGACGCAAATATCGTTTGTATACTAATAAATTCGGGACACAAGAGCTTGCCGCTTTGGAGTGTGCGAACAGCACGCCGGGACCTGAAGGGTTCGGGCGCGCAGGTGAAAGTTTGGCGCCCGCGTCCACAGTTGGGCCAGAAGGTTGGATTTGATGAACACCACATCCGCTCTCAACACCGTCGGCGCCCGCCCGCTGCAATTCCCGATTCCGGCAAATGTCTACGCCGAAACCGTCGTCTCGGTGAAGCACTACACCGACCGGCTGTTCTCGTTCCGGATCACCCGTCCGCGGTCGTTGCGCTTCCGCTCCGGCGAGTTCGTCATGATCGGCCTGCCCAATGCCGAGAAGCCGGTGTACCGCGCCTATTCGGTGGCAAGCCCGGCCTGGGACGAAGAGCTGGAATTCTTCTCGATCAAGGTGCCGGACGGCCCGCTGACCTCGGAACTGCAGAAGATCCAGGTCGGTGATACGATCATCATGCGGCAGAAATCGACCGGCACTTTGGTGGTCGACGCGCTGACCCCGGCCAAGCGGCTGTTCATGATCTCGACCGGCACCGGCATCGCGCCCTTCGCCAGCCTGCTGCGTGACCCCGACACCTATGAGAAGTTCGAGCAGGTGATCCTGACCCACACCTGCCGCGACAATGCCGAACTGACCTATGGCCAGGAGCTGGTCGCGGCGCTGGAAAGCGACCCGCTGATCGGCGAACTGACCGGCGGCCGCGTCACGCTCTACAATTCGACGACCCGCGAAGACTCGGCCTGCATGGGCCGCATCACCGCGCTGATCGGCTCCGGCAAGTTCTATACCGATCTCGGCATCGACAAGCTCGATCCGGAAACCGACCGCATCATGATCTGCGGCTCGATGCACATGCTGAAGGATGTCAAGGAACTGGCCGAAAGCCTCGGCTTCGTCGAAGGCTCGCTGAATCATCCGGCGACGTTCGTGGTCGAACGCGCCTTCGTCGGCTGAGCAGCACCCAGCATTTCAATTCTGCGTTTTGACCACGTGGTCAAAAATTGGCTGCTTTCGCCACCTTTTTCGGTTATGACCGCCTGAAGGACTCGTGAAGTACGACTTCACGGGCTATCTTCGTGCGTGTCGCCCAAAAGTGTCGAGCGGTTTTGGGAAAACGATACGCACCAAGACATAAGCACACGTCGCTGAATGAAGGGGCAGGAGATGAGCAGCACAATCCGCGAAGCCGATCTCGGCACCAAGGTGACGCCGCTGCCCGCGCGTGCCGCCGCCAACACAGCCGTTCCGCACGACCATCGCATCGCGCGCAATCCCGGCATGAAGCTCGACCTCGGCTTCATGGAATCGGTGCGCAGCGTCAATCGCTCGGCGCTGGAGCGGCGCGTCGCCAGCCTGACCAAGCGGCGCTCGATCAAGGCCGACAACCAGGCGGCCTGGCTGCTGCGCGCCGTCGCCTGCATGGATCTGACGACGCTGAATTCCAATGACACCGAGGAGCGCGTGCGCCGGCTCTGCGCCAAGGCGATCAACCCGTTCCGCCGCGACATCGTCGAGGGTCTCGGCATTGCTGGTGACCCG